>NZ_CALSBP010000002.1:300000-545000 GCF_943373825.1 Aquimarina spinulae
AGATCTCGAATCACAAATGAATCGTGCCATTAGCGAAGCTACCTCGGCATTTGGAGATGGCTCTGTATTTATCGAAAAATATGTTGCCTCACCACGACATATCGAAATACAAGTAATGGCAGATAGCCATGGCAACGTAGTGCACTTATTCGAAAGAGAATGTAGCGTACAACGACGACATCAAAAAGTAGTAGAAGAAGCTCCTTCTGCTGTACTTTCTCAAGAATTACGATCCGAAATGGGAGAAGCGGCTGTTAAAGTAGCCAAAGCCTGTGACTACCTTGGTGCCGGGACTGTAGAATTTCTTTTAGATGAAAATCACAATTTCTACTTCCTCGAAATGAATACCAGACTACAAGTAGAACACCCTGTTACCGAACTTATTACAGGAACAGACCTTGTAGCATTACAAATAAAAGTAGCTCGAGGCGAAAAACTACCCATACAACAAGAAGATCTAAAAATAAAAGGACACGCTCTGGAGTTACGAGTATATGCAGAAGACCCGCTTAATGATTTCTTACCCAGCGTAGGAAACTTAGAAACCTATCAATTACCTGTTGGAAAAGGGATTCGCGTCGATAATGGTTTTGAAGAAGGAATGGATATTCCTATCTACTACGATCCCATGCTCTCGAAGCTAATTACTTATGGAAAAACTCGTGAAGAAGCGATACAATTAATGATAAAAGCAATTGACAATTATACTATTAAAGGAGTACAAACTACATTACCGTTTGGTAAATTCGTGTTTGAGCATGATGCCTTTAAATCTGGTAATTTCGACACACATTTTGTAAAGAAATATTTTATCCCCGAAACCATACAATCGGCAATGGAAGAAGAAGCTAAAATTGCTGCCTTAATTGCTATGAAACAATACATCGAAGATCAAAAAACGTTACGCATACCAACACTCTAATATTATGGATTCAAAAATAAAAACATTACAAGATAAAATTGCTCAGGCAAAATTAGGTGGTGGTGAGCAACGTATTGAAAAACAACATCAAAAGAAAAAATTAACTGCCCGTGAGCGTGTAGAATATTTGCTTGATGAAGGCTCTTTTGAAGAAATTGGTATTCTGGTGACACATCGTACTACCGATTTTGGGATGGATAAAGAAATCTATTATGGCGATGGTGTAGTTACGGGATACGGAACCGTAAACGGACGATTAATCTATATTTTTGCACAAGACTTTACCGTTTTTGGTGGTGCTTTATCCGAAACCCATGCCGAGAAAATCTGTAAAGTTATGGATATGGCTGTAAAAATGGGAGCACCAATTATAGGGCTTAATGATTCTGGCGGTGCCCGAATCCAGGAAGGAGTTCGCTCTCTGGGTGGGTATGCCGATATTTTTTATAAAAACGTACAAGCCTCTGGAGTAATCCCCCAGATCTCTGCTATAATGGGCCCTTGTGCCGGCGGTGCTGTATATTCTCCTGCAATGACAGATTTTACCATGATGGTAGAAGATACCAGCTATATGTTTGTTACCGGACCTAATGTAGTAAAAACAGTAACCAACGAAGAAGTTACTTCTGAAGAATTAGGAGGCGCCAGTACCCATTCTACAAAATCAGGAGTAGCACATATCACTTCTTCTAATGATATAGAATGCCTCGAAGATGTAAAAAAGCTACTAAGTTACCTACCACAAAGTAATAAAGAGCAGCCTAAAAAATTAGAATATACCTTAACCAACGAAGTAAGAGACAACCTCTCTTCTATTGTACCTGATAATCCCAACAAACCTTATGACATGCACGAGGTAATTAGCGGGATTATTGATACAGACTCCTTCTATGAAATTCATAAAGACTATGCAGAGAATATCATTGTAGGTTTTGCCCGTCTGGGCGGAAGAAGTATTGGGATTGTAGCCAATCAACCTCAATTTCTGGCTGGAGTTTTGGATGTAAATAGTTCTAAAAAAGCTGCGCGATTTACACGTTTCTGTGATTGCTTTAATATCCCTTTGTTAGTACTAGTAGATGTTCCTGGGTTCTTACCGGGAACTGATCAGGAATGGAATGGTATTATTGTACACGGAGCCAAATTGTTATATGCCTTAAGTGAGGCTACCGTACCTAAAGTAACGGTAATTACCCGTAAAGCCTATGGTGGTGCATATGATGTGATGAATTCTAAGCATATTGGTGCTGATCTTAACTATGCCTGGCCTTCTGCAGAAATTGCAGTAATGGGTGCCAAAGGTGCCAGTGAGATTATTTTTAGAAAAGAGATCAAAGCAGCAGATGATCCGGCAGCCAAACTTGCCGAAAAAGAAGCTGAGTATGCCGAGAAATTCGCTAATCCATACCGAGCTGCACAACGTGGTTTTGTAGATGAAGTTATCTTACCTAAAAATACCCGAAGAAAACTCATAAAAGGATTTAGCATGCTCGAAAATAAAATTGTCGAGCGCCCTGATCGAAAACATGGGAATATTCCTTTGTAGATACATATACAAACCCTTCACAAGTTCAAGAACTTTTGAAGGGTTTATTTTCTCTAGTATATTTCGAATATGCAGCAATATCGTCCTTATTACCCTGCCCGAAGTCAGAAAAAATAAAATTATAAAGCATTCCTTCCTTATATAGATTTTTACACTTTTCTATACTAAAAACTACACATTACCTGCTCTAATTTTAATAGAAACCTTCACAATTATCAAGCTTTTTTTCACTGAAAACAGGGTTTTTTTTAAGTATTAATTCATGTAATTTTACACTTTGTCCCTTTATTTTTTGTAAACAAATCTGTAGAAGAAAAAGTTAGCTTCTACTGATTTAGTGACGTATCCCAACATTAAATGAAAAGTCAAATGAAAAAAATACTATTATTCTTACTACTTATTATCTCTATTTCTTTAACAGGTCAAACCACCTACTACGTAGCTGTAAACGGAAATGATTCTAGCGGCAATGGTTCTAACGATACTCCCTGGGCAACCATCCAACATGCTCTTAATACTGTTACAGATGGTAGTACAATTTTGGTAAAACCCGGTACATACAATGGGCGAGTTAGAGTTCGAGGAAGTTTTACTACTGGTGTTTTGGTAAAATCACAAGTGTCTTATATGGCAAAATTACGCAATAATACTACCGTTATTACCGCCTATAAAAGCCCTAGTGGTTGCCACGGTATTACTTTTGATGGTTTTGATATAGCACATGATGCTCCCGGTGCTGCGCCTTTAGTTATTCATATTGATGGAGATGGGAATGGCGATGTACATGATATTACATTTCAGAATTGTGTTATACATGATAGTTACAATAATGATCTTGTAAAAGTAAATGCCGCCTCATACAATATCACTTTCCAGGGGAATTTATTTTTTAATCAATCCGGATCTGATGAGCATATCGATGGTAACAGTGTAGAAAACTTAATTATACAGGATAATATTTTCTTAAACGATTTTTCGAGTAGTGGCCGTACTAATAACAATGATACCAGTAGTTTTATTGTTATCAAAGATAGTGGCGGTAGTAATGATATCTATACCGGTTCAAGAAATGTTAAGATTCGTAGAAATGTATTTCTAAATTGGGAAGGAACAGTAGCTACAAACTTTGTTCTTATAGGAGAAGACAGTGAGCCTCACTATCAAGCCTTTGATGTTATGATAGAAAATAATCTAATGCTGGGAAATAGTAGTAATCCTATGCGGGCACCTTTTGGTATTAAAGGCTGTAGAGATATTACTTTCAGAAATAATACAGTAACAGGAGATTTACCTGCTAATGCATTTGCATTTAGATTTAACAGAGAACCTACCAACCCTATTATCAACACTATTAATATTTATAATAATATATGGTCTGATCCTACCGGGACTATGAATGATTTTTCAGATTGCCCTATATCTCATACCGATACTTATACCCTAGACACTAACTTATATTGGAATAATGGTACTCCTATACCCCAAGATAGCAGTGATAAAATTAACAGTGCAGATGATGCAAACGGGATAACTGCTAATCCACTGTTAGGAAATCAAAACAATCTAATCATTCCTCATTATGATTCTTCTTTAAACCAATTTAAAGATGGTTCGGTTACGATTAGAGAAGCATTCGAACGCCTTGTAAACACATATGGAACACCCGAAACCAATAGTCCTGCTATTAATATAGCAAGGGCAGATCAGCTTCCTTCAGATGATATCTTAGGCAGGCTACGGGTAAATGCCGATATCGGTGCAGTAGCACCAGGTGCTGTAGAAAATAATGAATTAGCACTAATTCGACCAGATAATGGTTCAGAAAATATTTCCATTACTCCTACTTTAGAATGGTCAGGCTCCGCAAGTTCTTATACTTTAGAAATAACCGATTGTAGCCCCATAGATCCCCCTCCCCCTCCAAGTCCTACAATCGGTTTGGGTCTGGATCAATTTAATCTTATCGAGGGTCCGAAAACGATTACACAGATTCCTGATGATCTATCCGGATTAACTTACAACAGTACTACTACTACAATTTTTGCTGTGATCAACGATCCTCCCCGACTGTATGAATTGAACTTAGATGGTGATGTTATAAGAGCTATTCCTCTACAAGGTTTTAATGATACAGAAGGTTTGGTATGGGTTAATGGTACCGATTTTTTTGTTATTGAAGAAAAAAGAGGGCGAGCGGTTAAAATTACTGTAGAAAACACAACAATAACCATTTCTTATCCAACAGATTATATTCAACTTCCCGGTAATTGGGGAGCAAATAATGGACTGGAAGGAGTGTCCTATAACCCAAATACAAATGAACTAATATTGGTGAAAGAAAAAAGTCCGTTAACTATATATTCTTTAGAAGTACCCGCAGATCTATCAACTCCTCCTACGGTTACCAATCCATTCGATATTGCTACAAATAATTTTGGATTTAGAGATTTGTCTGGTTTACATCATTTGGGAAGTAACACCATACAGCAAGAAACTCATTTTCTTGTATTGAGTCATGAATCCAGAGCATTAGTAGAAACCGATATGACCGGAAAAGAATATAGTCGTTTAGATTTGGGTACTAATGGCGCAAATGGCACCTTACCCAATAGAATTCTCCAGGCAGAAGGCGTAACGGTAGATAATCAGGGGACTATCTATATCGTAAGTGAACCCAATACATTTTATAAGTTTTCTAAGTCAGCATCTGCAAATGCTACCAAAATGGCCCCTATATTTACAGCCTCTAATATATCTGAAGAATCATTTGTTGTACCAGAAAACACCCTAAATATAAATACAGAATACTGCTGGAGAATAAAAGACAATGATACAGGAGATTGGACTTCTTATTTTTCGTTTACTACAGGAGATAATGAAAATCCGCCTCCGCCACCATTGCCTGTAGAAACTACCAATACTATCCAGGTTTTTCCTAATCCAGCAGACACCTTCCTTAGTGTTTTATTTGATTTTGATGAGCTTCCAGAAAATATACAAGTTTTCATGTATGATATTTCGGGAAAAGAAATAATGAGACAATCCTCTGCAAGTATTGTAGATAATGCGTTGAATATTAATGTTAGTCGATTCTCTAAAGGTTGTTATTTCATAAAAATCAAATACCCTAAAGAGGATATCGTTAAAAGTTTTATCAAGAGGTAATTTAAGTAGATACTTTAAACCTGAGTTCGGTCTAGATTTAGTTTTAAAAAGTCGTCAAATTGAGTGATTTTTCATAGTGACCTCTCGACTACGCTCGAGATGACAGGAGAAAAATTGTACTTCGACAGGGCCTTGTCCTGAGTTTATCGAAGGGCTCAGGGTGACGGGCATACTCATAATTATTAATTAAAAACTTAATGTCAGTCTGAGCCTGTCGAAGACCCATTACTTTTATCAATGTTATTTCCAAACTGGGTATAATTTTTAGAATATTCAACCAATTTATCCCAATTCTCTTCAATTAAAGCTATTTTCTTTCTTCTACTCCATCCTTTTACTTGCTTTTCTATCTGTATGGCTTCATTTGGGTTAGTGCATATTTCAAACCATTTTAAAACAACTGGCCGTTTATCATAGGTATAACTATCTGGCTTATTACCTGCATTATGCTCATTTATTCTTCGTTCTAAATCATTCGTCATACCGGTATAAAAAGAACCATCACTACATTCGACTATATATGTATAATAGTATTTCATTATTAAAATTTATTTTCTCTATGTTCAATCCCCTTCGACAGGCTCATGGTGACAGGCGTTTACGTAGCTATATTATAAATATCAAGCTGAGCCCTTCGGCATGCTCAGTGTAGGTCTGTCAAAGCACATTATACTCAGGATAACAACTTCAATATATACCCCTTAGTATATTAATAACAAAGAAACTAAAAATGTTACCATTTAGATTCCCCCGAGTTATACTTAAATAAATGATTTGTTAATAAATAATTAGTAGTAAGGTAGACCTCACAGGTTTTAAAAACCTGTGAGGTCTTATGTAATATAGTGTTCTTATTTTCAAAAGGCTATTTAATTCGTATGCTGTAGTACTCGATTACTCTTTATCAAAAAACAATCTTTATTTTGAATATCAAATTATAGATTTTACCTTGGTCAACAGAATTAACTTTTTAAAATAGAATAGTTGCCCTACTATGAGTAATCGACAAACCACCAAATATGCAATCTACACCGTAGCTGTATTATCTGCTGCATTAATCAATGAGTATATCTTAAAATATGTAAAGAAACATATCGATCAACAGGGGTATCTTTTGGTAGTAATAGATATGCTGGTTATCGTTTTAATTTTTGCACCTGCTTTTGCGCTGGTGACCAATTATGCAAAGAAGATTTCTAAGGCGTATCTTAAGACTTCTAAAAAATTGTCGAGTAGAAATAATGGGATCCTGCTAGGGTTTATAGTCGCTATACTTATTTTGTTTATCCTTTATGCAAATCTTAGGCACAATATCAATGTAATCAATGACCTAAAAGCTTTGATTTCGTAATAATTATCTATTTTTTTTATCATTAATAAGTAAACTATAACATTTATTGTCTTGTTATGCTTTGGTTAATACTGTATTTTAGTACATACATTAATCAATATAAATTATGTACTCATGAAAAATTCTTTAGAAGCATTTAAAAAATTCAAAGTTTTATCCCGAGAAGAGCTAATATTAATAGGTGGAGGCAGAAGAGATCAATGTACTGCAGAGCAGGTCAATAATTGCACTTTTGTGCAATATTATCCAGAAGGTTCTGTAATGATGGATTGTGGAGTATCTGAAGACTCTAATGGGGACGAAGAATGGATTTCGTGTGAAGCACATATAGCATAACTCTTAGCTATATACTATTTATAATGAAATAATCTAAAGTCTTCTTCGTATTGTTTTAGTTATTTCAACCCGAATTTCTTTCCAAAACACTAAATTACTCTGCATTTTTGATGTGGAGTTTTTTGGTATGCCATCTTACTATCCCTATTACATCATCTTTCTCTCTTATTAATTCTAAAGCATACAATATCCCTAATCATAAAAAAAACAACCCCCAGTGGTTAACAACTCCTCTGGGGGTCTAGGCTGAAGCGAAAAAATCAAACTAACTCAACTTACACTCAATTAAATATACTTCAGCTTTTCTTCTATATCATTAAGATATGCCTTTTTATTAACATTTTCAATTTTTTATTCAAGAACTACAAACTAATCCTATAGAGTAGCTTGTGTTCTAACATAATTCACATGATTTTAGAAAGCGCTGTTCCCTCAAACTTCCTCTAATTTCTTTTTTATCTTGTTAAGACATAAATTATTAATACTACCACTATGGCTATGTTTTGTATTCTTTTCGGGTGTATAACATCCCTTCTCAATATCTAATCCAATTTTCATATAGGCATCCCTAAAAGACATGCCCTGCATTACCAATTCATTTAATGTATCTACACTAAACAGGTAATCATACTTATCATCATCCAAAATATTTTTGTTCACCTTTATATTCTTAAGTGCATACATAGTCATCTCAAGAGATGCTTTTAAATCCTGAATAGCGGGTACAACTCCTTCTTTAAGCAATTGTAAATCCCTGTGGTAACCACTAGGTAAATTATTGATTAGCAAATTTAATTCGTAAGGCAGTGCTTGAATTTTATTACATTTCCCTCTTATTAACTCAAAGACGTCCGGATTTTTCTTATGTGGCATAATACTGGATCCTGTAGTAAATTCTGATGGAATACTCATAAAATCAAAATTCTGACTCATATACAAACACACATCCATGGCCAGTTTAGATAAAGTGGCGGCTACACTACTCATCGCAAAAGCAGTAGATTTTTCTGATTTCCCTCTGCTCATCTGTGCAGCAACTACATTATACTTAAGGGTTTCGAAACCTAATTCTCTTGTGGTAAACTCTCTATCAATCGGAAATGAGCTACCATACCCTGCGGCGCTTCCCAATGGGTTTTGATCTACAACTTTTAAAGCAGCATTTACAAAATACAGATCATCAATAAAGCTTTCTGCATAGGCAGAAAACCAAAGTCCAAATGAGGATGGCATCGCTATCTGCATATGGGTATACCCAGGAAGTAACACATCTTTATATGTTTCTGCAAGGGTAAGTAAATTCTGAGATAATTCGTTAACCAGAGATTTAATTTGAAGTAATTCATCCTTCATATATAGATGCATCGCCACCAACACCTGATCATTACGTGATCTGGCGGTATGTATTCGCTTACCCGCATCTCCTATTCGTTGAGTTAATTCAAACTCAATTTTTGAATGTATATCCTCGAACTGGTCTTCTATCACAAAAGTTCCTTTTTCTATTTCCCGCCCCAATATATTCAATTCTTTTTCAATTTCAGAAATTTCTTTGTCAGAAAGTAAATTAATCTTATGCAGCATCTTAGCATGAACCAGTGTTGCCTGCACATCATACCTGGCAATTACCATATCCAATTGCCTGTCATTACCTACGGTAAACCTATCTATTTTTTGATCTGTTGGTAATCCTTTATCCCAAAGTTTCATTAATTATTCTTTTGTTGAAGTGATTTTAACTACTTCATTATTTATACTATACCTTCTAAAATTTTGATATACAGTTCAATTCCTTCTTTTAGCTCATCTACATAAATAAATTCATTTGCAGAATGCGACCTGGTCGAATCTCCCGGTCCGAGTTTTAATGAAGGGCAACTCAATACCGATTGATCCGATAAGGTTGGAGATCCATACGTACTTCTTCCTAGTGCAATTCCCGATTTTACAATAGGATGATCTACAGCAATTGACGAAGATCCTAAATCCAAAGATCTGGGCGCAACCTCAACATATTTGGGCATGTGTTGTTTTACAATATCCAGAACCTCTTTATTTGTATAACTATCATTCACTCGTATATCTACCACCAGATCACAACTTGCCGGTACCACATTGTGTTGTTTCCCAGCATTGATCTGTGTCACTGTAGCTTTTACTTTGCCCAGATTTTCTGATATTTTTTTAAATTCATATGTTTTAAACCACTCTATCACCTGCAAAGCATTATAAATTGCGTTATCTTCATTAGGGTGAGCAGCATGACTAGCTGTTCCTTTTACCGATATATCTAATACCAATAAGCCTTTTTCTGCAACGGCCAATTGCATTAGTGTTGGTTCTCCTACAATGCCAAATGCTACATTCTTAAGATATTTTAATACACTTTTTAATCCTAAAGGACCACTACTCTCTTCTTCTGCAGAAGCAACAATCACAAAATTGTAGTGTAATCCTTCTCTATTGTAGAAATAAGTAAATGTAGCTAGTAAGGCAACCAGGCAACCGCCCGCGTCATTACTTCCCAGGCCAAACAGTTTCCCTTCTTCTACAAAAGCTTTAAAAGGATCATTCGTATAGTTTCCATTTGGTTTTACCGTATCATGATGGGAGTTTAATAAAATAGTAGGTTTAGATTCGTCAAAATACGTATTGTATGCCCATATATTATTATTCTCCCTCTCAAAAGGAATATCATTTTGAATGAACCAATTCTCGATCAATTGCGCTGTTTTTTCCTCTTCTGATGAAAACGATGGCGTTTCTATTAAATGATGTAAAAGCTCAATCGCTTCACGTGTTAGTTTTTCCATTATTAGTTATAGACTTAAAGTCGTATGTTTAGTTGTATTATCCTTTATAAAATCTGCATTAGCAATATGTACTGTGCTTACTTTTTTTTGTAAGGCGTCAAAGCAATTCTGAAGCTTTGGAAGCATTCCTTCTGTGATCACTTCTGCTTCTCTTAATGCTGTATACCTCTCTAAATCAATATGTTCGATTACAGAATCTTTATCTTCTATATTTTCAAGAACACCTTTTAATTCGAAACAATAAAATAACGACACCTCGTAATCAGCACTCATTTCTGAAGCTATTTCTGAAGCTATTGTATCTGCATTCGTATTAAACAATTGCCCTTGACCATCGTGGGTAACGGCGCAAAAAACCGGTGTAATTCCCTGATTTAAAAATGCTTTTATGGTATTGCCATTTACGTTAACAACATCACCAACATATCCATAATCAACAAATTGCACAGGTCTTTTCTTTGCCATAATTACATTGGCATCTGTCCCAGTTAATCCCAGAGCATTACAATGGTGATGCTGTAAACCTGCAACAATGGTTTTATTTAATAACCCTGCATACGTCATTACAACGATATCCAGGTTCTCTGCAGAAGTAATTCTTCGACCATCGATCATCTCGGTCTTTATACCTAACTGAGCTGCAAGTCGAGTAGCAGATTTTCCTCCGCCGTGAACCAAAATCTTTGGGCCTTCTACTTTAGAAAAATCTTCTAAGAAAGAAGTCAATGCTTCTGGATCTTCTATTATATTTCCGCCAATCTTGGCGACCAATAATCTCTTTTTCAAATGTTCTCTCATCACATTAAGATTTTTCAAGTATTTTCTTTAAAACCAATTGTGCAGCATATGTTCTATTATTTGCCTGTTCGATAACAATAGAATTTTTACTATCCAGTACTGCATCATCTACAACTACATTTCTTCGTACAGGTAGGCAATGCATAAATTTTGCATCATTGGTTAGTTTCATTTTTGTATTTGTAATTTTCCAGGAAGGATCATTATCTATGACTTTACCGTATTCTTGATAGGCACTCCAATTTTTGACATACACAAAATCGGCATCTTTTAATGCATTTTCCTGGTTGTAATCAATGGGCACCTGTTTAGTAATCTGACTGGCTAACTCAAATCCCACAGGATGGGTAATTACAAAATCTGCGTCCATACGCTGCATCATCTCTACAAAAGAATTAGCAACTGCCTGTGGTAAGGCTTTTGGATGCGGTGCCCATGATAATACAACCTTTGGCTTGTCTGTTTTTTTATATTCGGAAATTGTTATAGCATCTGTTAACGCTTGTAATGGATGTCTGGTCGCGCTTTCCATATTGATAACTGGTATTGAAGCATAGTTCATAAACCCATGAAGTACTTTCTCGCTGTAGTCATCATCTCTATCTTCTAACTTTGCAAAAGCTCGTACTCCCAATACATCACAATATTGAGAAACTACCTGGGCAGCTTCTTTTACATGTTCAGAATTCCCCTGATCCATTATGGTTCCGTCTCCATACTCGAGCGACCAGCCTTCTCCTGTAAAATTCATAACCATAACATTCATTCCCAGATTTAAGGCTGCTTTCTGGGTGCTCAAACGAGTACGAAGACTTGGATTAAAAAATAACAATCCTATCGTTTTATCTTTACCCAAAGCCATATTAGATAAAGGGGTTTTCTTTATTGCAATTGCTTCCTCTACCCAAACGGGTAAAGAGTCTATATCCTGTATTGAAAAGTAGTTGTTCATTCTTATCTCTTAAATCATTGGTTTTTCTACCAATACACTTTGTAATGCGTTTATAAATTGATCTATCTGCTTTTTCCCAATGGTTAACGGAGGAAGAATTCGCAATAGCTTTTTATTCATTGCTCCTCCTGTAAAAATATGCTCCTCATAGATGAGTCTTTTTCTAAGTTCGCTAACCTCGAAATCAAACTCTAATCCTAACATTAGTCCTTTTCCTTTTACCTTTTGTACTCCGGGAATTTGATGTGCTTTAGATTCAAAATATGCTCCTGTTAATCTTGCATTATCAATAAGGTTTTCGGTTTCAATTACTTCAAGAACCGATAATGCTGCAATACAAGCCAGGTGATTACCTCCAAAAGTGGTTCCCAGCATCCCATAATTAGGTTTTATATGTGGGGCAATTAATATCCCTCCTATGGGAAAACCGTTACCCATACCTTTTGCTATAGAAATGATATCTGGTGTTATCTCATGATATTGATGTGCAAAAAAATTACCGCTCCTGCCGTAACCCGATTGCACTTCATCAACTATTAAAACAACTCCGAGCTCATGACATAAGGTTTCTAAGGTTGTAAAAAAAGAAGTAGTTCCTTCATCTAGCCCTCCTACTCCTTGTATAGGTTCTATAATCACAGCACACACGTCACCTTTTTCTAATTCAGTTCTTACGAGCTCAATTTGGTTTAACGGCAAAAAAGTGACGTTTTGCTGAGTATTTAATGGTGCATTGATTTTAGCATTATCTGTAGCAGCTACTGCGGCAGATGTTCGCCCGTGAAAACCATTATGAAATGCTACCACCCTTGATTTCCCTGTATAAAAAGAAGCTAGTTTTAATGCATTTTCATTGGCTTCGGCTCCAGAGTTACATAAAAACAATTGATAGTCGTCATATCCCGATAATGCTCCCAGTTTTTTTGCTAATTTCGTTTGTAAGTTATTTTGAACAGCATTAGAATAAAAGCCTATTTTCTCTACCTGTTCTTTTATGTTTTGTACATAGTGAGGATGAGAATGACCTATTGAAATCACTGCATGCCCTCCGTACATATCCAAATATTCTGTTCCATTTTTATCCACAACGGTAGCATTGTAAGCTTTTACAGGCTCTACATCATATAAAGGATACACGTCAAATAATTTCATAATATTAATTGTTGGTTGTTTTTTCTATCTAAAAATTAACTTCAGGTTGTTTTGACAATAACTACTTATATTGGTTCTCGATACATTATGTTATGGCATGGCACTCGAACAAACATCGGTTTCGGAATTCATACTTTGTACTTTTACACTTTTCATTATTTAGTATTCATTATTCTTTACCAGTACATACGCATCAACTAACAACCAAAAACGATCAACTACTTAATTGTGTTTATTTTTTCATAAGAAGCCATCACTCCTTTTATTACCGATGAGCTTAATCCTTGGTGTTCCATCTCATTTAGCCCTTCTATGGTACACCCCTGGGGTGTTGTCACCTTATCGATTTCACGTTCGGGATGAGTTCCATTCTCTGCTACCAATGTTGCAGCTCCTATCGCGGTTTGCACCGCAATGATTTGGGCTTCATGCGGGTGAAATCCCATTTGAATCCCTCCTTGTATCATTGCTCTTAAAAATCTAAGAAAAAATGCTATTCCGCTAGCTCCTAAAACCGTAGCGGCCTGCATTAGACGTTCTTCTATAATTAGCGTTTTACCGATGGTGTCAAACATCTTTTGTACTGTAGTTAATTCTTCTTTTACATCTTCATTAGCTGCAATACAAGTCATTGATAGTTTTTTGGCAGCTCCTGTATTTGGCATTACCCGTACTACTTTATTATTAGGAACTACCTCATTGATTTCGGCAATTGATGTACCTGTTACTGTAGAAATCAATATTTGATCTGTTGTTACTGTATTTTTTATTTCCTGTAAAACAGCATCCAACTGTCTTGGTTGTACACAAAGAATTACCCATTTTGCATTTTTTATAGATGCTACTATATTTTGTGAGGTAGATACTCCTAGTTTTTCTTCAACTTCTTTTAGATTATATTTTGATTTATCTACTACTGTAATATCAGTAGCTTCAAACAAATCACTATTGACCAATCCAGAAATTATTGATTTCCCTAAGTTTCCTCCTCCTATAATTGTTATTGTGTTCATATTATTTTTTTATACGTTTATTTCAATATGAAATTCTGTTACTAAAACGCACTTGCTTTTAATTCTAATCCTGTTTTCTCTTTTAATCCCAACATTAAATTCATATTATGAATCGCTTGTCCAGATGCTCCTTTGATTAAGTTATCGATTACAGATGTGATGAGTAACATTCCATTTTTCTTACTAATGTGTAGTATACATTTATTCGTGTTTACTACTTGTTTTAAATGAATTTCTTCATCAGAAATCACGGTAAACTCAGCCTTTTTATAGTAGGATGCATATAGTTCTTTCGCCTCTTCTTCGCTACCTTCATATTTTGTGTACATAGTGGCATAAATTCCTTTACTAAAATTCCCCCTATTAGGAACAAAGAAAACCGGGGCTTCAAAATCATGTTGCTCTTGTTTAAGGCTTTGCTTAATCTCTCCCAGGTGCTGATGTGAGAATACTTTATAACTAGAAAAATTATTATCTCTCCAACTAAAATGAGTGGTTCCTCCTGGCATTACACCAGCTCCTGTACTTCCTGTTGTAGCATTAATATGTACTGCATCCTTAAGTTTCCCTGCAAAAGCTAATGGTAATAATCCTAACTGAATGGCAGTAGCAAAACATCCCGGGTTTGCAATATTTTTTGCTGATCTGATCTTTTCTTTTTCTAACTCTGGCAAACCATATACAAAATCTCTTCCCAGAAATTCCTGATCATCGTTTAATCTAAAATCATTTCCCAAATCAATTACTTTGGTCATTTTTGAAAACGTATTGGTTTCTAAAAACAATCTTGATCTGCCATGCCCCAGGCACAAAAACAATACATCGACATTTGGGTTTATAGTATCTGTGAACTTAAGATCTATTTCTCCTATCAAATCTGGATGTTGTTTATGAATTGGTACACCAGCATTTGTTGTGCTGTACACAAAATCCAGATGTACTTCTGGGTGATGTACTAATAACCTTAAGAGCTCTCCTGCTGTATATCCAGATCCTCCTATTATTCCTACTTGTATCATGATTCACTTGGGTTTACATTATGATATATCTTATTGGCATTACCGTAGATTTTTATAAAGCCTTTAGCATCATCAGATGTCCAGGAATTATTCATCTCTCCGTATTGCCCGAAGTCTGATTTCATCATATCAAAATCTGATTCAATTCCTTCTAAGGTAAAATGATAAGGTTTCAATTTTACTTTTACCTCTCCTGTTACTGATTTTTGAGAGTCTTCCATAAATACTTCAATATTTCTCATTACCGGATCCAAGTAATTTCCTTCATGTAACAACATACCATACCAGTTGGCTAATTGTTCTTTCCAATATTGTTGCCACTTGGTTAAAACGTGTTTTTCTAAAAGGTGGTGAGCTTTAATGATTACCATTGGTGCCGCTGCTTCAAACCCTACTCTCCCTTTAATACCAATAATTGTATCTCCGACATGAGTATCTCTCCCAATAGCAAAAGCACTGGCAAGTTCTTCCAGTTTCTGAATGGTATTCACCGGGGTATCCTTAATTCCATCTAATCCTACGAGTTCTCCTTTTTCGAAGTTTAATGTGATAACTTCTTCCTTTTCTTTTTGAAGTTGACTGGGGTATGCCGTATCTGGTAATGCACGATGCGAAGAAAGGGTTTCTTTTCCTCCTACACTGGTTCCCCAAATACCTTTATTGATTGAGTACTGTGCCTTTTCCCAGCTGTAGTACACCTCGTGCTTTTCTAGATATTCTACTTCGGCCTGACGAGACAGTTTTAAATCTCTAATCGGAGTAATAATTTCGATCTCTGGAGCTAATGTTTGAAAAATCACATCAAATCTTATCTGATCGTTTCCTGCTCCTGTGCTTCCGTGTGCAATATACTTTGCTCCTATTTTTTTGGCATATTTAATCACCTCTATGGCCTGAAAAATTCGTTCTGCACTTACAGAAAGTGGATATGTATTATTTTTTAATACATTACCATAAATCAGGTATTTAATCGCTTTATCATAAAACTCGTTTAGAATGGTTTTATTTATATGAGATGAGCTGCCCAACTCATAGGCTCTTTTTTCTGTCTCCTTTAGTTCTTTTTCAGAAAAACCACCTGTGTTTACCAAAATGGTATGTACATCCAGATTTTTTTCATGAATAAGATATTTTACACAATACGAGGTATCCAGTCCTCCGCTATATGCTAATACTACTTTTTCCATAACAACAATTGTTTATTGCTTGCAAGCATCGTTTGTTTAATATTTTTTAATCGTTTTAGTACTTTTTTATCGTACCACTTTTCTTTCTTCTTAACTTCTTTTAAAGGGTTGTATAACATACCGGTACACAAGCACATTTTATGCTCTTTAGAAGTTAGAATATCATAATTTGTACACGTTTTACACCCTGCCCAAAACTTGGGGTCATCTGTTAGTTCAGAGAATGTAACAGGTTTATATCCCAAATCAGAATTGATTTTCATTACAGCTAACCCGGTTGTGATACCGAACACTTTGGCCATTGGGTATTTTTTCAAAGAATAATTAAATGTAAATTCTTTGATTTTTTTTGCCAGACCTTGATTTCTAAAATTGGGATGTACTATTAAACCAGAATGTGCTACATATTTTTCATGTCCCCAGATTTCGATATAACAAAACCCTGCAAATTGATTGCCCGATATGGCAATAACTGCATTCCTGTTTTGCATCTTTGTTTGTATATATTCTGGAGTACGCTTAGCTATACCGGTTCCTCTTACTTTGGCAGAATCGGATATTACTTCGCATATTTCCTTTGCATGACGAAAATGATTTTCGTTAGCAATTATTATTTTTACTTTTTCCATAAACGAATCCCGCTTATTAAAGAAGCGTTATATCATTTACATTTTGAATTCGCTATATCGAATTCAAAATGTAAATGATATAACTATTAAAATTAGTGTTGATTTTTCTGAATCCAGGTTGGTATGCGAATCATATCCCGTTATTTGCGTGATAAGAATTCTTACTAAATACTTTAAATAGGTTATGTACACAACTATTTAAAAATTCGGTTTTTCTAAAATGGATTCGATGTCTCTAGGGGAAGTAGGACGCACCTACTTCAAAAGAATATTAGACCCCCAAGGGGCGACGAAAGCGGCGTGTGGGAATAAATGTATTACCAAAATTGTTCAAATATTGAACTTTACTCTCTGTAGATATGTAATTTACCGTTTTCATAATAGTAACTCTAAATCGTCGGCCGTGGCCCCTTTCGTTAACTAGATGGTACAATATTACGTAAAAAATTAATACGGGAAACAAATAAATCGTAAAACTGATTAACTTTTATCGTTTTAATAAAATCATGAACCTTTATCTATCAAATTGATATTCTATACCTTAAGTTTCTAATAAAAAAATAGAAAAGAGTTTTAATATAAAGAACTTAAGGTATATCATATCAAAAACTGAAACAAATCAGGTTTATCATTAAGGTAATCTCCAAAGAAATTAAGGGCCTTCATCCTGGAGACCAAAGGTTCTAAATCTTTCTTGTCTTTTAGTTCAATTCCAACCACTGCGGGGCCATTTTCTCTACTAGATTTTTTCGAATATTCGAAATGTGTGATATCATCATTTGGGCCCAGCACTTCTCCTACAAATTGTTTTAATGCACCCGCTCGTTGTGGAAAACGAACAATGAAATAGTGTTTTAAATCTGCATATAACAAAGCTCTTTCTTTAATCTCTGCAGTACGGGTAATATCATTATTACTACCACTTACAATACACACTACATTTTTGCCTTTGATCTTATCTTTATAAAACTCTAGAGCTGCCAAGGTTAATGCTCCTGCAGGTTCGACTACAATAGCATCTCTATTGTATAAATCTAAAATGGTCTGGCATACCAATCCTTCGGGGACTGTATACATATCAGAGAGGTATTCTTTACAAATATCAAAGTTAAGATCTCCTACTTTCTGAACTGCTGCACCATCGATAAATTTGTCAATATTAAAAATCTCTGTATTCTTATTATTTTGGATAGATGATAACATAGAAGGTGCTCCTTCTGGTTCGACACCAATAATTTTTGTTTTTGGCGATAAGGCTTTCATTGCTCCACATAATCCCGAGGCCAAACCACCGCCACCAATAGCTACAAAAATGTAATCAATAGGTACATCGGTCTGCTTAAAAATCTCAAGCCCTATTGTTCCTTGCCCTTCTATAGTTTTTGGATCCTCAAAAGGATGCACAAAGATTTTTCCTTCAGAAGTACAGGTTTCCATCGCTGCTTTATACGAATCATCAAATGTATCGCCTTCGAGAACAATTTTTACATGATCACCACCAAACATTTGCGTCTGTGCTACCTTTTGTTTTGGGGTTACCGAAGGCATATAAACCGTACCTTCTATTCCCAAATGATGGCAGGCAAATGCCACTCCTTGCGCATGATTACCTGCACTGGCACAAACAACTCCCTTTTCTAGTTCTTCTTTGGTAAGTGAACTTATTTTATTAAAAGCACCTCTTATCTTATACGAACGAACACGTTGAAGATCTTCTCGTTTCAATAAAATATTAGCGTCGTATCTGCGAGAATACCGAATACTATTCATAAGAGGAGTAACCATAGCCACTTCTTTTATCGTTGAAGCTGCCTTTTGGATATCCTCTAATTCAGGGAAATAGGTTGTGGTGGTTATGGTACTCATAATTTAAGTTTACGCTGGTCTTTTATATTATCCTGTTTAATTTTGAAATAGCACTAATAAATAGTTTCTTTTACACCTATTTTTCGTTAAAAAATATAACCGTAGCTATGGCTATGCTAATATTTTTTGTCTTGAATACGTGCAAAATAAATTCAATTTCTACACGCACGATTTCAAAGTTAAACTGGGGTATTCTTGCCGGCTCAGATCCATCAAAGGTTACACAATACACATCTCAAAACTCTAACAGACCTGGCCTGACAAAATTAAATGTATTATACTATAGGCTTCATTGCTGTCATCGATGCTCTTAGTCGAGAGCCAACAACTTCTATAGGGTGATTTCTTATAATTGCATTTACTTCTATTAGCTTAGCATTATCTACTCCATTCTCTTTTCCTTCATCGTATGCTTTTCCGATAACATCGGTATCTATTTTTTTCATAAAATCTGCTAGTAAAGGCTTACAAGCATGATCAAATAAATAACAACCGTATTCTGCAGTATCAGAGATCACACGATTCATTTCAAACAATTTCTTACGTGCAATCGTATTGGCAATAAGCGGAGTTTCGTGTAATGACTCGTAATATGCAGACTCTTCAATAATTCCAGAATCTGTCATTGCTTCAAAAGCCAGTTCAACTCCTGCTCTTACCATAGCTACCATTAATACACCATTATCATAGAATTCTTGTTCAGAAATTTCAATATCTCCTGCAGGAGTTTTCTCGAATGCCGTCTCTCCTGTTGCTGCTCTCCACGATAATAGATTTTTATCATCATTAGCCCAGTCTTCCATCATCGTTTTAGAAAAATGCCCTTGCATGATATCATCCATATGTTTTCTAAACAACGGACGCATGATACTCTTTAATTCTTCAGAAAGCTCAAATGCCTTAATCTTTGATAAATTTGATAATCGATCCATCATATTTGTGATTCCTCCATACTTCATCCCTTCGGTAATGGTTTCCCAACCGTATTGGATTAATTTAGAAGCGTATCCTGCATCGATTCCTTTTTCTAACATTTTGTCAAAACATAAAATAGATCCGGTTTGCAGTAACCCACATAGAATGGTCTGCTCTCCCATAAGATCTGATTTTACTTCGGCTACAAAAGAAGATTCTAGCACTCCTGCTCTATGACCACCTGTTCCTGCTGCATAGGCTTTTGCCTGATCTAAACCATGCCCTTGGGGGTCATTTTCTGGATGTACCGCTATTAATGTAGGTACTCCAAATCCTCTTTTATACTCTTCTCTTACTTCTGATCCCGGACATTTTGGTGCTACCATAATCACAGTAAGATCATCTCTCACTTCCATACCTTCTTCTACAATATTAAATCCGTGTGAGTATGATAAAGTAGCTCCTTTTTTCATTAGTGGCATTACTGTAGTTACCACTTGAGTATGTTGTTTATCTGGTGTCAAATTAATAACCACATCTGCATTAGGAATCAATTCTTCATAGGTCCCTACATCGAATCCATTGTCAGATGCATTTTTGAAAGATTGTCTTTTTTCTTTGATCGCAGCTTCACGAAGCGCATACGAAATATCCAAACCAGAGTCTCTCATGTTTAACCCTTGATTAAGTCCCTGAGCTCCACACCCTACGATAACCATTTTTTTCCCTTTTAATGCGTCTACACCTGCCGAAAACTCTTCAGCATCCATAAATCTACATTTTCCTAGTTGTGTTAGTTGATCTCTTAATGATAGCGTATTAAAGTAATTTGCCATTTCTTTCTTAATTTGTTGTGATTTCCGTTAGGAAATTTGATTTAATTTTATTTTTAGTTGTTTCGATTTTTATGGTGTATCCCTGAGTCAAATTCAGGGTCGGGCTATTCGCTATATCTTTTTGATTGTCATCCTAAGTTATTAAGGAGACAACCAAAAAGGATGTCACTACTATCCCTTACACAGCTTCCATTCCAAAATTTTCTAATATTTTAGAAATATGCAGCTTCTCTTTTGTTATTGAAATTCTTCCAGAACGCACAAATTGCATTAAACCATAAGGTTCTAATTGATCATACAAAGCTTCAACATCTCTGCGTCGTCCTGTCTTTTCTAATACAAAAAACTCTGGAGTTACGGTAACAATATTAGCATTACTGTCCTTGATTACATTCTGGATTTTACGTTCCTCGAATAACAGTTTTGAAGCAATCTTAAACAAAGCCGTTTCCTGATAAATAGTCTCATCATCTTTATGATAAAAAGCTTTAATCACTTCTATTTGTTTTTCAATCTGCCCAATAATCTTTTTTACCTGTTCTTCAGTTATGTTCACCACGATTGTAAAACGAAATACATCCTTAATCTCTGATACAGAAGCTGTAAAACTTTCAAGATTGATATGACGTCTTAAAAATATTGCTGAAATCCTGTTCAACAACCCTATATTATTTTCAGTATATACTGATATGGTATAATTTTCTTTTTTCATTACTAGTATATTGTATCATTGCATAGATTCCAGCCAAAGCCTATACAGAGTGTAGACGAAGTGCCAGAATAACAAAATTCTATTATTCTAATCTTATATCCGAAACTGATGCTCCTGTAGGAATCATCGGAAACACATTATTTTCTTTTTCGACACATACTTCTAAAAAATATGCTTCTTTACTTGCTATCATCTCTGCGATTGCTTCTTGTAAATTCTCTCTTTTGGTAACTCTGGTAGATTTGATATGATACCCTTCTGCTATTTTTATAAAATCTGGATTTACCATCTCTGTAGACGCATATCGTTTATCAAAAAATAGTTGTTGCCATTGGCGTACCATTCCCAGGAAATCATTGTTTAGCACTACGATCTTTACTGGTACTTTGGTTTGGAAAATTGTACCCAACTCCTGTATTGTCATCTGGTATCCACCGTCTCCTATAATCGCTACTACTTCTCTATCCGGGACTCCCATTTTTGCACCGATCGCTGCAGGTAATGCAAATCCCATTGTACCTAAACCTCCAGAAGTAATATTGCTCTTAGACTTATTAAACTCGGCATATCTACAAGCCATCATTTGGTGCTGTCCTACATCAGATACAATGACTGCATCTCCTTTGGTTTCTTCATTAATTCTTCTAAGCACTTCGCCCATAGACAGGCCTTCATTACTAGGGTACAATTCTTCTTTGATTACTTTATCATATTCTATTGCATCATAATCTCTAAACTCCTGTACCCATGAATCATGAGAATTTGATTGCACCATCGAAAGTATCTGCGCTAATGTATTTTTCACATTACCCATTACTGCAACATCTACTTTTACATTTTTATTTATCTCTGCCGGATCAATCTCAAAATGTATGATTTTGGCCTGCTTGGCATAGGTTTCTAAATTACCAGTAACTCTATCATCAAAACGCATTCCGATTGCCAGTAATAAATCACATTCGTTGGTTAGCTTATTTGGCCCGTAGTTACCATGCATACCAACCATTCCTACATTTAATAGGTGTGATGTTGGTAGTGCAGAAAGTCCCAAAATAGTCCATGCAGATGGGATTCCTGATTTCTCTATAAAGTTTTTCAACTCTTCTTCTGCTTCTCCAAGGATTACTCCCTGACCAAAGACAATCATCGGTTTTTTTGCTTTGTTTATCAGTTTTGCTGCCTGTTCCAAACTTTTTAGATCTGTTTCGGGTACAGGTTTATAACTACGTACACCTTTACATTTCTCATACGCAAAGTCTAATTCGCCAAACTGTGCATCTTTTGTAATATCTATTAATACAGGGCCTGGTCGACCAGAGCGCGCAATATAAAAAGCTTTAGCTAATACAGCAGGAATATCTTCGGCCTTGGTAACCTGATGGTTCCATTTGGTGATTGGTGTAGAGATTCCTATAATATCAGTTTCCTGAAACGCATCAGATCCTAGCAAGTGTGATCCAACCTGACCTGTAATACATACCATAGGTGTAGAGTCTATTTGTGCATCTGCGATTCCCGTTACAAAATTAGTAGCTCCCGGTCCAGAAGTAGCAATAGCAACTCCAACTTTACCACTCGTTCTTGCATATCCTTGTGCCGCATGAGTTGCTCCTTGCTCATGCCTTGTTAATACATGATGCAATTGATCTCTATATTTGTATAGTTCATCATAGACCGGCATTATAGCTCCGCCAGGGTATCCATAAATTAAATCTACTCCTTCTGCCAACAAGCATCGAATTACCGCCTCTGCACCTGTCATACGCTTTGTTGATATTTTGGTTTCTTTTTTTAACGTTTGCGTTTGTGTTTCCATACACTCTTATTTTAGAGGCTAGACTTTTAGAAACTAGAGTCTAGACTTTTTTTAGATTCTGATCTTCATCAGAATGATAATTTATCTTTTAATCAGCATCAAATGCTGTACTTTTTTAGATTTTAGCCTTTACTAGAATGGCACTTCACTTCGAATCAATGCTTTGCATTGGAGTACTTTTAGAATTCATCGGTTACACACCCCTGTGATGCAGAGGATACTGTATGTGCGTATTTGTACAGCACTCCTTTCTCGAACTTTAATGCAGGTTGAACCCAGGAAGCTTTTCTTTTTTCGATCTCAGCTTCACTAATCGCTACAGTAATCGAATTGGTCTCTGCATCAATAGTAATAACATCTCCATCTTTTACTAAAGCAATCAAACCTCCTTCTTGTGCTTCAGGTGTGATATGTCCAACAACAAATCCATGTGTTCCTCCAGAAAATCTTCCATCTGTAATTAAGGCTACGTCTTTACCCAAACCGGCTCCCATAATAGCAGCTGTAGGCTTCAACATTTCTGGCATTCCTGGTCCTCCTTTTGGTCCTTCATATCTTATGACGACTACATCTCCTTTTTCTACTTTTCCATCTCTAATACCATCATTAGCATCATACTCTCCATCAAAAACTTTGGCTTTTCCTTGAAAACGCAATCCTTCTTTACCTGTGATTTTTGCAACACATCCATCTTCAGACAGGTTACCAAACATGATTCTAAGGTGTCCTGTTGGTTTAATTGGATTCTCTATAGGCTTGATAACATCCTGTCCTTCTGCAAGATCAGGAACGTCCAATAAGTTTTCTGCAATTGTTTTTCCGGTAACGGTCAAACAATCTCCGTGTAACAATCCTTTCTTTAAAAGGTATTTTAATACCGCAGGAATTCCTCCAACTTCATGCACATCTTCCATTAGGTATTTTCCACTTGGTTTAAGGTCTGCCAAAAACGGTGTTTCGTCACTAATTCTCTGAAAATCTGCTAATGTGAACTCTACATCTGCAGCCCTGGCAATTGCCAAAAAGTGCAATACGGCATTCGTAGACCCCCCCAGTACAGTAACTAATCGTATTGCATTTTCGAGTGATTTTTTGGTTACTATATCTTTAGGTTTGATATCCTTTTCTAATAATGTTCGCATAGCGCGACCTGCCTGGATACTTTCTTCCTCTTTATTTTTACTTATTGCAGGATTCGAAGAATTATAGGGTAATGACATTCCTAACGCTTCGATTGCAGAGGCCATCGTATTTGCAGTATACATCCCTCCACAAGCTCCTGCACCCGGACATGCTTTCTCTATAACACTTTTGTACTCTGTTTGTGTTATTGTACCGGCTACTTTTTCTCCCCAGGCTTCGAAAGCAGAAACTACATCTAATTTTTTACCTTCGTGACATCCAGATGCTATGGTTCCTCCATAAACTAAAATCGAAGGGCGGTCTAATCGAAGCATTGCCATTAATGCCCCTGGCATATTTTTATCGCAACCAACAACAGTTACCATACCATCATAAGACATTGCCTGTACTACAGTTTCCATCGAATCTGCGATTACATCACGAGATGGTAATGAAAAACGCATTCCTGGTGTTCCCATAGAAATCCCATCGCTTACTCCAATAGTATTAAATATAAGCCCGACGACATCTTCTTCTACTGTTCCTTGTTTTACCAATTTAGCAAGATCATTAAGATGCATGTTACATGGATTCCCTTCATAACCTGTACTGGCGATTCCGACTAATGGTTTATTAAAATCCTCATCGGTTAAACCAATTGCGTGAAGCATTGCCTGTGCCGCAGGTTGCGTGTCATCTTGAGTGACTTGTTTACTATACTTATTGATGCTCATTTCTTTTTGAATATCAGTTTTTACGAATTATTTAAAATTTTAACTTTTACCCTATGATGTATGCATTAGATTGAATAAACCACAGTATAAAATTATTTTGTTGCAACTAAACACGTGTACATTATTCAATATCCTTACAATATCCAATAGTCTTTTTACACATGTTAATAATTGATTTACAGTATTTTATGTTTTTATAATTTACAATCACTATTTGATCATTTTATTTAAATATTCTTTATGTATCAAAAAAAACTCCCTTCATTTTCTGAAGGGAGCCTGTATTTATTTGTATACAATAATGTCCCTTCATCATGGTGAAATAATCACGATAATGACAATGACATTACTAATTATATTGCTAAATATTCTCATTTCTATTTTTCAGAATTAATTTTAGATTCTAATCTTACTACCTTTTATACAAAAAAAAATCCCTTTACTCGAGTAAAGGGATTTTAATATCATATATATAGTATTAATACATCCCTTATCGAGGTGAAATAATCACCTCAATGATAATGACTGTATTAATATTTATGTTTCTTGTATTCATTTATGTGTTCAAATATAGGAAAATATTTTTTTGAAATACAAATACTAAATTAGTTTTTTAAATAAACTCGTCTTGACTTTTTTTGATTCAACCGAAAAAAGCCTCTATTCTCTAAGCGTTTTCAGGAAAAACCAAAAAAATATTTTTGTGAAGATTTAGTTTAAAAAAAGACCTTCCATTAAAATGAAAGGTCCTATTTTTTTAAAAGCCTGAATTCTTGTTATTTAGAATCCAATTTTATATTAAAACTTAACAAGCCTTAAGGTTTCTATATGTTTATTGGCTTGTATTTTTACAAAATAATTCCCAGAGGATTTTATTTGATCTCCTAACAGTATGGTACCCGGGTTTTTACTATACTTTTTATGGATCAATTCTTTTCCTAATAAGTTATATACGGTTATTGTAAATGTATCACTTTCTAATCTTGATACATCTATGGTAACAGTTTCTTCAAATGGATTAGGGTATATACTAACCTTATTTTCTGAAGTTCTCTCTTTTTGTCTAGTCGGTCTTTTTGTAAGTAAACCTTGACCAGCTGTAGTATTATATGCATAATCCTTGATTGTATATGACAATCCATCACTGGCTACAGTAGCATAAAACCATCCATAGTGTGTGTTCCCTCCTATTTTAAAGGTAAACCCTATATAACCAGATTTACTTCTCCAATCTGTATATGAAGATGAACTTACCACAAAACTATTAGAATTGGCTACAAAATTACTGGCTACACCAATCTCGATTCCTTCTCCGATAAATGTGGCATTACTAGTTGTTCCTTCACAAACCACATTTTTTCCATAGCTCACTAATCGAAGTGAATTATTAGTGAACCATGCTCCAAAATCATTATCATCACCAACTTCTATTCTAAAGAAATTCCAGGTACTTGAAGAGCTTGTTGTTTCGTCACTCATATCTACATAAACCACAGTTCCATTAGTAGCACAAGGACTGCAAGATCCTCCGCAATCAACTCCGGTTTCATTACCATTCTGAATTCCATCATTACAGGTTGGTGTAGTTGTACCTCCAATTCTTATGGTATAATCCTCTACTTCACCCAAATAAGTATCAGTACCACAAGGTGTTATTTTTGCTTCAGAACCATATCCAACTCGAACTCTCATTCGCAACGAAGTATTAGAAATTGCTCCAGAAGGAGGAGTTATATTAGCCGAATAAGGACCCGCACCATATCTGGAATACACTAACTCTCCTGCATCAGTAAAATCTCCATTATTATTCCAGTCAATCCATACGCCTACCGCATTATATGTCCAGGTATTATTATTCATGGTTATCGTTAATGCCGTTGCTTGCCCGTTAGTAAGGTTTGTAGACTGATTGGTAAAATCATTATATGCAGCATTTGTGGAACTATTATTTATAGATCCTAAGCTAACATTGGTAATGTGTAAGGTAGCATTTTGAGTAGTCGAAGCTGCACAGTAGTTTACATTTGTATTACAAGGGTTACAATCAGGCCCACCACAATCAACTCCGGTTTCATTACCATTCTGAATGCCATCATTACATGTTGGGTCTACTGTACAAGGGTCACAATCAGGCCCACCACAATCTACACCAGTTTCATTACCATTTTGAATACCATCATTACAGGTTGGATTCGAACTTCCTCCTTTAATAAACACAAAATAATCTTCTACTTCATCACCATTAGTTCTTGCTGTTCCACAAGGCTCAGGGGCAGTATGTATTTTATAACGTACTCTTAATCTGGTCGCGCCGCTTTTTGCAGTATTCGGAACTACAACTGTTTTTGTTATACCTCCGGCACCATTGGTTGCCAGTAAAACTTCTTCACCTGCATCTTCAAAATCTCCATCTTTATTCCAATCAATCCAAGCTCCAAAATAATTAGGGTCCCAAAAATCGATTCCCGGATTAACGGTTAAAGTATAAGACCCTCCTTTAACAAGATTGGTTCCCAGATTCGTAAAATCAGAATACGAACTATTTTCACTTTTATTAATGATATCCCCAAAGATCACTTCGTCTATATAGTTATTACCCTGATAACCCGCAGCACAATAATTTGTAGGCATAGGATCAGGATTTCCATCTGTTATACTAAAATTAGCATTGGTAACATCGAAAAAGATATGATTGGTACCTCTTACCATAATTCTATTTACACCTCCTTCATTGTCAGGTATAGTAATTTGTTGAGAACCATCATTAGGTACTGCCGAAGCTAATGTTATTGGGTATGTATTTCCACCATTTGTAGATAACAAAATATCAACAGTTGCTGCATTTACCCCATTTCCTGTAGTTCCTGCTACATTCCAGGTTACCGTTTGTGTAGAACCTACGGGCGCATCAAATCTAGTGTTTTGAGAAGTAACCACAAAAGGACCAGCAGTTCCACTTACCGTAATAACAGCATCCTTAGAATCTGTATTACCTCCTCCCGGATGATTATCCCTTACTGTGAATCTAAAATTCATAGTTCTAGCAACAGAAGGTGTTACCTCCCATTCAGAAGAAGCATTT
Organism: Aquimarina spinulae; assembly: GCF_943373825.1. Classification (NCBI taxonomy): domain Bacteria; kingdom Pseudomonadati; phylum Bacteroidota; class Flavobacteriia; order Flavobacteriales; family Flavobacteriaceae; genus Aquimarina; species Aquimarina spinulae. The sequence goes on from NZ_CALSBP010000002.1 coordinate 327,967, forward strand.
CCAGCTTTTATGGTAGAAAGGTTAGGCATATAACGATTTGGAGAGGATGAAGGTGGTTTATAACGGAATAAAGGGCCGCTAGTTGACGTAGCACGAGGAGGCATCGGAGCTATTTCTTTATCCATTTGGTTCCAGGTATATGTTAGTTGGCTGGAGGCAGTATTAGGATCAGTAGCTGATCCTTCTAATATAAATGGAGTAGATCTTGGAATCGTATAATTACCTCCTATACTAGCTACTGGCGCACTATTACCTATTGATCTTAAGGTAGCACAACTTTCAATGCTTACAATATGATTCCACATTTCATCTATTTGTTTCGCATGAAAAAAAACATATTGCGTATTTTCTGTATTAGGAGCACAACCTGTATATGCCATGATAGTATTACCCCCTCCTGGTTCAACAGCACCTTCGTCAAGACGATTACCCCCACAGGAGTTGTTAAACGAATGGTTAGCACCGAATTGATGGCCTATTTCATGAACGAATGTGCGATAGAAATAATCTGCGACAGATGTGAAAGGATGTGCGCCAGTAGCTCCCTGGGCTTTTTTACTATCATCACACACAGCTCTTAAAGCTCCACGTCCAGTCCCATCTGAATCTAAAACATGACCAATATCATAGTTAGCGTTACCAATTGCGGCATCAAGAACACCTTGACCTTCATTTACCGATATTGAAGTATTACCATGGGTAATACCATCAGTTGCTCCATCAAGAAAAATGGAATTCTCAATATTAGATACTAATTCAAACGTAGTTCCTAGATCTCTTTCATAAACCGCATTCACTCTGGTCATCAGTGCATTCAACTCGGCAAGTACTGCCGCTTTCCTTTGTTGAGTTGAACCATTTGTAACGCCTGCCTTATCAGTATAAATTTTAGACAATTCTCCTGTTACTGCTATAGCCATTCGATAGACTCTAACACGACCATCATTAGCATCTTTTCTTGCTTTGTTTAATTTTGCCGCTTGCTTTGTACTTTTTTCTGAAAAAGTTTCGGCTGCATTATCAATTATCTGACAGTTAATTGGTTCTGATCCATCCGTTTTTGAAGTAACCATATACGTTTTACTAGTACTAGCAGAAGGTTTGATATTGGTTATTGTAGCATCAGGTCTCATAATCATAGCTCTAAAGTTATTATGCCCCAAACTAAAATGTACTACTTCGTTTTCTCCGTTAACAGATGTACCAACATATGATTTAATATCTGGGAACTTTTTGGCTAAATCCGGATGCAAAACATTGGTTTCCTTTATACGGTATTCTTTAAATCTTCCGTCTTCGGTAGGAAGTATGATAATGACATTTGATTTTCCAAATGAATTAAATCTTTTTGGACAATGAGATAAAGCTTCTTTAAATTTCTCAACACTAAGATCGTACGTGTTTTGGTGTGAAGTTTCTGTATTCTTCTTAGAAGAAGAAATGTTTTCGTTTTCAATAGGGCTACTATTTTTTTTCCAAAAATTATTGGTTTGCGAAAATCCAAATTGGAAAACAAATAAGCCTACAAATAAGACAAGTTGATTTTTCATGATTTAATTTTTTAATAGTTAATGAAGTTGTTGATAAATGGGAATCAACACCTTTTGCAGAAGCAAGCAATGAATTGGAAAACTCACTGTAGCTTTTAGCAACAATACTTTCATTGAATAGCACGCATACTGCCATTCTTTACTAATGATTTTTGTGAATTCATAACCTAAGCTTAATGGTGATTAAAAAAATTGAAGAATTTAAACAACCTCTCTTGATTTGATTTCAAAGGGGATTGTATTAGATTAAAACCACTCGTTATGTTCTACACTTTACTGCCAAGGTCGAAAATAAACAGTCTATTTCAGTTAAGAATTATTCGACTATAACTCTTACCGAATCTGTTCGTTTTCCTAGCTTAACTGTTACCAAATACAGTCCCGCACTTAATTGATTTGCATTAAACTGAACTGTTTTGGTTTGCTTCTTTTAGTGTACTAAACTCTGTTGCTTTGCCAGGGTTTTGTTTTTTTTAGTAAGGCTTGTTTTTGAAGTATTTTTTCAAATTCTTTAGCTTTTTCAAAAGCCTCTGGGTTCTGTTTGTAGTATTCTTGCTGAGTTTCCTCGAATGAGCAACTCTTTTCTTTTTGGTGTTGACCCATAATCGGCCAAATTATCAACCCCATTAGAATCGATAAAAACGTGTTTGTTGTTTTCATTAGATAGTTAAGTTTTGTGTTAGTTCACAAAATTAACGCTATTCTAACCCTCTGAAATATACTATACTAGCAACACTTAATACTATCTTACCAAGAATAGCTTATATTTCAATATTTTAACATTTAAATTCAATAAACAATCAACAAAAACAACAAATTGATGAGTATTTTAAACAATAAATGTTAATTAATTAAATAATTCACACCAATTATTGAACAAAACTCAGCAAGGCAGATTATTTTCTTATAAAAACCTAATCTCGATACAATTTTTTTTCATTATCATTTCAAAAAATCACTCGATTTGACGGCTTTTGATTTTTAAACCTTTACATTGAAATCAGGTCTACACTGGGATTGGTTCAACCAACTATTTTGAATGCGCTTTACAAGCTTTTCAAAACAAAGATGCCCTCTTCACCACAAATGGATCCCAGTCTACACTGGGATTGGTTCAACCAACCATTTTGAATGCGCTTTACAAGCTTTTCAAAACAAAGATGCCCTCTTCACCACAAATGGATCCCAGTCTACACTGGGATTGGTTCAACCAACTATTTTGAATGCGCTTTACAAGCTTTTCAAAACAAAGATACCCTCTTCACCACAAATAGATCCCAGTCTACACTGGGATTGGTTCAACCAACTATTTTGAATGCACTTTACAAGCTTTTCAAAACAAAGATACCCTCTTCACCACAAATAGATCCCAGTCTACACTGGGATTGGTTCAACCAACTATTTTGAATGCGCTTTACAAGCTTTTCAAAACAAAGATACCCTCTTCACCACAAATGGATCCCAGTCTACACTGGGATTGGTTCAACCAACTATTTTGAATGCGCTTTGCAAGCTTTTCAAAACAAAGATACCCTCTTCACCACAAATAGATCCCAGTCTACACTGGGATTGGTTCAACCAACTATTTTGAATGCGCTTTGCAAGCTTTTCAAAATAGGGTTTCACTCAATCTTAAAAAGTTTATTTTTCATGCAATAGATCACGAGGCCTACCCTGGTTTTTACTTCTAACTTCTTAAAAACCGTTTCTCTATAATTCTCTATAGTCTTAGGACTCAACCCCATTTCTCCGGCGATACTCCTGTAGGTAAGTTCTGAACATGCATATTTTAAAAATACTCGTTCCTTATCGGTTAATTTCTCCTGTAGGTTTTTACTGCCTCCTGCTTCTTCAGAATTACGTAGTGCGGTTTCTATCTTACCCGAATAATAAAATCCTTGCTCTATCACCATTTTCATAGCAAATTCAAAATTTTCGGGATGTATATCTTTTAGCAAGTATCCTTTGGCTCCCGCTCTAAGCATTCTAATAATGGTTTCTTCGTCATCTTCCATCGTTAGTGCCAGTACTTTTTGATCCGGTCGATTTTCTTTAAGCCATTGCATCGTTTGCACACCATCCATCACAGGCATTTTTACATCCAAAAGAATAAGGTCTGGTGTCTTTCTTTTATGTAAGTAATATTGCGTAAGCTCTTTTCCGTTTTTTAGAATGGCCAACACCTCATATTCCTCAAGTTTAGATATTAAACTCTCCAGTGATTGTGCAAATAAAAGATGATCATCGACAATAACTATAGTCTTCTTCTTCATCTGTTTTTTTTTATTGAAGTAATTTAAGCTTTTTTCAATTCGCTATAAAAATGCTTAAATCACTTCATTATTTATTAATTATCAGATCAAATTCGCCATTATACGTTTTGGATGGTATCAATATTAGTTAAGAATGGCTCCTTTTATCTGTATTGTTTTTTTTATTTATAGTATTTAATTACCTATTTTTTCAAACATTTAAATCTTATAAGTATCTACATTGAAGCATCGCTTCGTATTTAAGAACTCATCTTGAGTAATGTTTTTGCCTACAAAATTCACATTTTCTACCCTAATTTTGCTATTTTTTTCAACGTAGCTAAGGCTATGCAGAAAAAAATTAACTTCATTATCGCACAAAAGCCAAACTTTTCGGCTTAAAACCACTACTCAAGATGAGTTCTAATACAAATGTATTAAATCAATCGTTAAGTTGTATAGGATATGACAAGGTAAGTACAACTCCTTTTCCTGGTGAAGATGTATAATCCAGTTTTGCGTTTACGAGAGATGCACGGCTTTTCATATTTAACAAACCAGAATTTGCCTGGACAGATTTTGGATCAAACCCAACACCATCATCCTGCACTCTAATATTGAGTGCCTCTGGAGTATATTCTAAAACTACTTCGAGGTTTGAAGCTTCTGCATGTTTTATGGTATTAGAGAAAAATTCCTGAATGATACGATATAGGATAATCTCATCTTTGGGGTTTATATATACTTCTTCTCCTTTTACAGTAAGTGAAGGCTTTAAAAAATTAAGTTTCTCAAAACGTTTGAGCTCTACAGTAATAGATTTTTCTAGCCCTACATTTTGAATCACTTCGTGATTTAAGGTCTTAGACAAAGTACGTATTTCTTGCAGGCTGTCACCCACTAATTTTCTAACATCTTGTAGTGATTCTGATGCTTTATCATCTATGGTAGCTCCCATAATATTAATTTGCATCACGGCAGTCGATAATAGTTGCCCAATATTATCATGCAGCTCCCAACTCACATTTTTAAGCGCTTGCTCCTGTATCTCTATACGGGATTTAAAAATCTCATCCTCAAAGCGTTGTTCTGCCCTAAATTTATCAAGAAGTAGTTTATTTTTTCGACGCTGAAATGCCACGAAGAATATGATACCAAATACTACAAAAAATAGAATAATAATGGTAAAATATATAATTAATAAGATCTGTTCTTTCGCGAGCATACTATAAATCCAATAGTGTAGCAAGTATACATAAAAATATTTGCTACAGTAAGAATTATTCTATAAATATTAACAAATTCAGGGTCTCTAGAACTACTATAATATGATCCATAAATAAAAATTGGAGTAATCGTCAAATGAAATATTAAAGCACCTACTGAAATATAAGAAACTATTGATTTGTAAAAAGTAAGTATTTCATCACTTTTAAATATCTCATAAAAATATATTATAGCGCTTAAAAAAATTAATATAGAACCTGCTATATAATTTGATGATGATATTTTAAAATAAAACTCATCTGAGAATAATAAATTTAACGAACTACCTAAAACATAAATAATTGATAAGAAACTTAAATAAGCTGTAAATTTTTGATCTTTAAGGTTACTTCGAAAATAAAGAATATAGAAAGTAAAACTAACAATATGAAATGTATTGTAAATTGGGTAATTGCTTTTTTCTAAAAACGTTCCTTTTAAAAACGAAAAGCTTTCAAAATTATTAACACAAACCGTTATCCAACCAAATATTACTTCAATAAAAACTGTCAACCAAAGAAAATAAACAAAATATCGGGTTGATAATTTAACCCGATATTTTGTTATATATATAAGCCCTGCAACAGCAGCCATTAATTCCACTGTATTTATTATAGCTAAAAACATTATTAATAAATGTTGGGAGGATTACCAGCTCCACCAGAATTATAAGGCTCAATATCATAATTATTAGGTGCACTATCACCACCTTTTCCTAATTCACCAGCAGGTGCTCCTGTTGGTGCTAAAAAGATAGTTGAATATCCCTTTTTACTTTTACATTTAGATTCAGGATATGCACCAAAGTACATTCGAATCCCTGGGTTATCAATCCCTTGTTTTTTAGATTTCTTTTTTACGTATTTAAGATATTCCTGTAATTCTTCGACACTCCAATAAAATTCTCTGGTATCTTCGAATCCAATACACTTATCAATTTCTGGTGTTCTTGTACAGCACCACACATGCTGAAGCTCTTTAGCTTCTTCCTTGGTAATGCATTTCGCAGGTCTTTTTTTTCCTTTTTTCCCTTTTTTTGGTAGTTCTTTTCCCATAACGTTATATAATTTTAGATTAAATTAGGTTAGACTTACGCTAATATATCCAAAAAACATGCAGCAAAGCAAATACATGCTACCTTAAAATCAAAAACCACACACACCATAAACAGCATCAAACTCCTGTTTCTCAACACCATAAAGCACTTAAAAAAAATCTGAAAAATATTACAAGGGGTATTTACCCCTATTGCTAAAAGGGTGTTTTCCCCCTATTCACCTCGATTAATCTGAAATGCGTTAGTTTGAGTGAAATTCTGTTAAGAATTTTGTATCGACCTTTCGATAAACTCAAGATGGTAAGCATTTCAATACTAAAAACCTATTCTCGATAGTCCTGCTGAGCTTGTCGAAGTACAATTTTACTCATTCTAATCGTAAAATTCACTCGAATTGACGGTTTTTATACCCCTTGAAATATTAATCGAAACTCAGATTATTACTATTACTAGCCCGCGCACAGGGTTGAGTTCTCCCTACAGCGATGGAGCCTTATCTTGTTACGAGGAAAAGTATCCTTATGCTGATGATCGACAAAAAGAGTGCGAGAAAAGATATCTTTATACCGATGATCGACAAAAAGAGTGCAGGGAAGTCTTTTCTTACTGCAAAGGGAAGGTATTCATATACTATACCTTATAAAAGATAGACTTTTACATGAAATATTCCTTCAACAGATAATCGTGAAGTTGTGGATTCCAGCCTACGCCGGAATGACAAGCTCTTAGACTCAGACTTACACTATAAAACCAAACAACATTGCCGACTTAAGGTAACATACGTTTTATAACTGTCTGGCATTTTTCCTTTTTCTCTGATACCAGAGTACACCTATACAAAGTAATATCAACACTCCTAAGCCCATAACCCAATACAACATCGTATTGTCTTTAAAAGGAATTGGAGACGAGTCCCCAACCAAATAGAACCCACCCCAATAAAAGGGATCTGTTCGATTAATATGTGCTGTATTGAGGTATTGTAATTTGGCTTGTTGCAATGCTCTGGCTTTATGCATTCCTGCTTTAAGATTGGTGTAAAAATATTTCATCAATTCGGGAGTAGTTTGATCCGATATTTCCCAACTACTCAACAATAAACTTTTGGTTCCTGCATACTGAAAAGCATTACCCAGGCTCATAATACCTTCTCCCTGAGCTATTTTTCCCGATCCGGTATTGCAGGCACTAAGCACAGTGAGTTCTGCAGGGATATTCATAGCAAACAGTTCATGGCTATACAGATAACTATCTTCTATAGTATCTTTCCCTTTGGTGAATAAGAGTTTAGAATTTTCGGGATGCTCGTTGTCTACATCACCGTGCAATGCCAAATGCAGGATGTTATATTGACCAGCATTTTTCTTAAAATTAGCTTCTATTGCTTGTGACCCGAAATAGTATTGCCCATCGATAATATCTGAAATTGCTTTGATCTCTTTACGGGTTCCCGGTAAATCATAATTAGTAGCTCTTAGCGCAGCAAGGCTCATTGTATTTGTATCTATAATCTCACCATCAGAAAAAGAAAATGCAAGGCATTCTTGTCGTTTTTTGGATTGAAAATCACTTTTAAAAGGAGCAAACAGTAAATTCGCAGAACTGGCATAACTTATAGCATATTCTTTGAGAAGATATGATAGTGCTTTAGGGTCGTATGATAAATCATTTTGAGTGAGCAACAAATCAAAATTAAGATGCCATAACGAACCATCAGGAACAATAATAAGTTGATCACCTTTGATTTTATCTTTAACAGGAGCAATTAATTGACTGTACAATGTATAAGAAATCGTCTTAAATACTATCGTATTTTTAGCAACAACAGCAGCTCTTAGCGCTTCAATATTCTTGTTGAGTTCTAGTGTATGTAGTGTGGTTACTTTTATCTCTTTTTTAGAAATCGTAAACGCATAGGTACTGCTATCTGACACAAAAAACTCCAACAATGTAGTATTCTCATTTAATTTTTCCTGGATTTCGGTAACAGATATGATTTCGTTTGGATGTTTTAACTGGTAATATTTAGGATAGTTTTTTTCTATAATTTGAGTAAGAGAATCTTGTTTTCTATCAAGATCAAATAGTTTGTTTTCATAAGTTGTAATTTTAGCAGTATCCACAATCTGTTTAGATCGTTCTTGTATCCTCTCTGAAATACAAAGAGAACGTTCTGATTTTAGATGTTGCTCCAGATCGAGGATAGTTTTTGGCAAACCAGCAAAGCTCTTTGCATTAGAGTCTGCTAATAATTCTTTTAAGGTATTGGCTTTACTTCTTTCAGCATAATAAAAAGCTTGTTGCAGTGATTCTTGCTTTTGATCAATTTGATGAAGTAACAATTGTGCTTGTATAGCTGCTGCATATATTTTTTGAGTTTGTTTAGCAAAAGTAAGTTTATCCTGATAGGTATGTAATGATTCTCGTATACCATACATTAAATTATCTGCTTTTTGATAAGCAACTATACTTTCCTTAAGATCTCCTGAATTATTATCAACAGTATATCGCTCTTGCAATATCCTGGCTTTACCATAAAAAGTACCCAATAAGACATTTAAATCCATATAATCTCCTGGATTTAAATCTTCTGCATCATTATTTTTCTTATCAGGATTGGTGTTAGCTATAATAGCTTTTTCATAATACTGTATCGCTTTTTTATAGTGTTTAGTTTGATGGTATAGCTCTGCGATCTGGTTATAGGATTTTGCGGTTCTGGGATGATGATTACCATCGGTACGAAGCCTAATTATTATACTTTTTTGCAAATACTCTAGAGCTTTTTCATACTGCTTTTGCTCTGTATAGAGATTTGCAATCTTATCAAGAACATCACTGATATAGTAACGACTTTCTCCAAATAGCCGTTTTTGAACTTTTAACGTTTTTTGATAAAACCGTAATGCTGTTGTATAGTCTTTCTTTAAAACATAAAGATCTCCCATGTCAAGATAAGTATACGAGGTATCGGAATGATATTCTCCTTGTGTATTGAGTCTTATAGCTAAGGCCTTTTGATAGTAATCCATAGTTAATCCATATTCTTCTTTAGCTTTATAAACGTTTGCTATATTATTATACGTACGCGCCACAGCACTATGATTTCGTCCCAATGTACTTAGATAATTTGTAACAGTTTTTTTATAAAACAATAAAGCCTTATCATACTCCTCTTTAAATTGAAAAACAATACCAATATTATTATAACTGGTTCCTATAAAAGAATGTCTTTTTGGATACACTTTTAAATCAATATTTAAAACCGCATCAAAATAATACATAGATTGATCATATCTCCCTTTTTTAAAAAAAATAAGACCTATTTCATTATACACTTTTGATATTTTTGCATGATTTTTTCCGATTTTTTTGATTAGAATTTTTAACGACTTATTGAAATATAGTAAAGCTATATCATGCCTTCCCTTGTTTCGATATACAACTCCTATACTTGTATAACAAAGTGCAACATTAGGATGATGTTCTCCAAAAACATCTGTCACAATAGCTAATGCTTTTTTCTGATTCTCTAAAGCATCATCATATTGATCTAATCGCTCAAGAATATTTCCTATATGATTGTAACAAAAAGCTGCTTCTGGGCTATTCTCCCCAAAAATAAGAGTTCTTATTACTAAAGCGCTTTGGTAGCTCTCTAACGCTAAATTGAATTTTCCCAGATGATAATACGTCGTCCCAATATCTATATAACTATCGGCTATTTTTTGGTGTTTTTTACCAAAAGTGTTTATTCTAATCGTTAAGGCTTTTTTGTATTGTTCCATTGCCTTATCATATTGTGCTAATACATGATGAATGGTTCCTATATTATGATAACAATCGGCCACACGATGATCTTTATCCCCAAAAGCATCCCTCTGAATAGTCAAAGCTTTTTGGTAATACTCCATCGCCTCTTCGTATTGATCTTGTTGCTTAAGAATATGCCCAATATCATTATAGGAATACGCTACCTGAGGATGATCATCACCAAACATCTTTAATCGTATAGCCATTGCTTTTTTAGCATATACCATCGCCTGATCAAAATTGTAATTGGCCTTGTGAGCTTTTGAAATTTTACCACTACAATCGGCTACTCTTTGTTGAGTGTTTGATTGCTTATATATTGTTAATGCTTTCTCGAAATATACCAATGCACTATCTTGTTTTCTATCGGTCAACCACTCTTCTCCTTTCGAGTAGTACCGAGCAGCAATGATGGTATCTTGTGTAGATTGTGCATGAATGGTACCACAGGAAATCAAACAAAGAATAAGAAAAACGATTTTGATAGGAAATAGGAATTTAAAAAAGCGCATAAGAATACTCATGTTCAAGCAATTACAAAACAGAATTAGATCTAAGAAAATTCACATCAGCTAAAGTGATTTTCGATAGACTCAACAGAACTATCAAAAAACCTAATTTCGATACAATTTTTCTCCGTGTCACTATGAAAAATCACTCAATTTGACGGTTTTTTGAAATTAAACTCTTACATCAAATTCAGATTACAAAGATCGCAAAAATGTTGCTTATGATAAACATCGGTCCTAACATTAAATCAACGAGTGTTAATACTTATTCTTTGGTAGCTAATAGTTAAATTGTAGATTATGGTTATTTGTCATCCAAGTCCTTCGGCTTAGCTAGGATAAACTAAAAGATATTCGGGCAGTCACATTGAGCTTGTCGAAATGCAATAGGACTTATTACCGCAATTGGATCTCGATACATTTTTTCTCCATTACATTTCGAAAAAACACTCGATCAGACAATATCTTATTAATTAAGCTTACATCAAATACCTATGTTAAATGAAAAATTATCGGGAGCTTCATACTGACTTTATTTTGTATTACCTTAAAACTCAATTAACTTAAAACTGCATTTTTCTTTCATTCGTTTTTGTGCAATGTGGTTGATTGCAGTTTCGGTTAGTTGTAAAACTCTTGGGTATCCTCCTGTAGTTTGACAATCTCTCATTAATACAATCAAACTTCCTGATGGAGTTAATTGTATTGTACCGGGTAAAACAGGTGATGTAATAATCGAAGATAATATATTTGGTATCTTCTCTTCTAACTGAATTGCCATTCGGTTTATGGTATTAGAAATTGTAAAAACAGATTCTAATACTTTAGATTTTTGGGCATCATTTAGCATATCAAATTCAGGTCCTTTATACACTTCTAATTCATTTGAATTTCCTAAAAACAAAGGCGGAGAAATTGTAGAAAAATGATCCCTATAATCACTACTACTTTGATATGGAATTTTGTCATTTTTATCCAATCGAAACCGAGGTGTAATTGACTTATAAAAAGATCTACTGCATAACACTTCTTCTGAAAAGAATCCGCCCTTAATTCCTACATATCCATAGATCCCTTTCTTACAAAAATTTACTTTAAGAATATCATTTTTTAAGACTCTAATCTCACGATACATTTCTATTTTTTTATCATTCAAAAATGCATCTGTTTCACCGCCCGTTAAAACAATAGTTGTCTCTTCATGAAATTTTAAAACAGGAGGTTGGATTGTCCACTCGATACATGCAGAATTTTTAGGATTACCCAATATTAAATTTGCAAATCCAAATGACACCTGATCCATTGCTCCACTTTTTGGAACTCCGTATTTTGAAAAACCAAAACGCCCTTCGTCCTGTATTGTTGTAGAAAGTCCCGGCTTAACTATTTCGACATCCGCAATCATAAACTAATAGATTCTGGCATATAAGTATTATTTAAAACAGAAGTACTTATATCGTTATACTCATTTTCTTCTATCGATATAAACTGAATTTTATCTCCCGATGATATAAAGCAACAATTTTCTGTTTTAGGGTTGAAAAAATCCAGAGGACACATCCCAATTACATGCCATCCTCCAGGACTGTTTATAGGATATATTCCTGTCTGACTTCCACCAATTGCCACAGCACCTTTTTTGACATGTAAAGAAGGTGTCATTTTTCTAGCATTATGCAATTGATCATCAAGACCACCCAAATACAAAAAGCCTGGTAAAAAACCAATAAAATATGCAGTATACAATGGAGTAGTATGCAACCTAATTATTTCTTCTACCGTAAGCGATTTACTTTCTGCAAATGCTTTTAAATCCTGAGCAAGAGAAGTAGTGTAGCAAACAGGGATTTTCCACAGTCTACTTTCAGACCTTGTCTCACCAAATCCTTTAGAATACAATGATTTTAGTGTCAAAACTTCACTATAGAAATCTTCTATAGTAGATATATAATAAATTAATAACGAGTTATATGCAGAAATCACCTCAACAATTAGTTTATCATAAGAAGAAAGTATATATTTTTTAAAAGAAAGTAGGTTTTGAAGGATATTTTCGTCAATTTCAGAAGGCCATTCTATTAAAATTGCTCTTTCAGAATATCTTTTGTATTGTAATTCATATTTCATAAGCTTCCAATTACAGTAAATTTAAAATCGAAAACTCCTTATACAAATACTTCAAAATCTGAACAGATTTTGGATTGTCTCCATGCACACAAATCGTATCAAAAAAAATCGGGACTTCTACTCTATTTTTAGTTTTCACTTTCCCTTCGGTAACCATTCTTTTTACATGATCAAAAACTTCTTTTGGTTCTGTAAGCAAAGCTTCTTTTTCTTTTCTTGAAACCAATGTCAAATCATCATTATAATTTCTATCTGCAAAAGCTTCGTATTTGACCTCAAAATCTTCACGGGAAAGATACGATAATTTAGCATTTTTCAAAGTAACTATAGGTAAACTTCTATCGATATTTTTTACAGCTTCAATAATTGCTAAAGCCACTACTTCATTTTTTACTGCTTCATTATAAAGTGCTCCATGTGGTTTTACATGGTGTAGTTTCCCTCCTGCTTTTTCGGTTAAGGATTTTACCAATTGTATTTGTTTGGTTATTGTTTTCACCAAATCATCATATGGCATTTCAACTTTGGTTCTTCCAAAATTTTCGCGATCGGGGTATGATGGATGTGCACCAATTTTTACATTATGCTGTATTGCCAACTCGACTGTCTTTTGAATTACTTCTGCATCTCCTGCATGGCTTCCACATGCAATATTACACCAAGAGATATATTGCATAATTTCGGCATCAAAACCTGCTTCTTCCCCCACATCTGCATTAAGAATAATTTTCTTCATATTCCTACATTTATTAGTGATAATTCCTACATGCTTTCAATTACTTTCCAAATTCCTCTAAATCCTAAAAAGCAAGTAATGATCAAAATGAAAAATCCAATCAGGTTTTGTTTCCATGAATTGGTATATTTTCCTAATATTTTTTGTTGGTTCATTACCCATAAAAGGAAGATTGCAATTACAGGCAAAAGGAGTCCATTTGCGATCTGTGCAAATCGAATGATTACTATTGATTTTATCCCTAATGAAGAAAACAAAACTCCCAAAAAAAGGATAAACATCCATACTGCTCTAAAGGATTTACTTTTGAGTCCTTTTTGCCAACCCATACATCCTTTTACCACATAAGCTGCTGCAAGAGGTGCTGTAATTGCAGAAGTAATTCCAGCTGCAAATAACCCGATAGATAATACATATTTTGCCATCGAACCAAAAACCGGTTCTAACCCTTTTGCTAAATCGGCTGCATTATTCACTTCTGCTTCTTGTATAGCTGCTCCTGCAATAATAATTGCCATTGATACGAATCCCCCCAATACAATTGCTACAATAGTATCCTTTTTTGCTTCTGGCAGGTCATCGGTAGATTTCCATTTTTCACTAACAATAGAGGCATGTAAAAAGAGGTTATAAGGTACTACTGTTGTTCCTATCAATCCTACAATGGTAAGCACATTATCACTAGAAAAATTAGGAACAAACCCTTTAAAGATCATAGAAATATCTGGTTTGGTAACTATTGCGGTTACTATAAAAGCTACACTCATTAATAAAACCAGTACGATTAAACTTCGTTCTAAAACCTTATAATTACCTATGTACAATAATATAAAGGCAATCACACCGATCACAATACTTAAATAATTCTCTGAAATCCCGATTGAAGATTCTAAGATTGTAGACAGCCCGAGTACTCCTCCACTAATATTACCAGCTTCGTAAGCTGCATTTCCTATAAAAATTGCTGACAAGATTAATGTAATAAGAGCTCCTCTTACAATCTTGTTATCAAATTGAGATTTTAGCACTTCGCTTAATCCCTTTTGGGTGACTACACCTAATCTTGCTGCCATTTCCTGTAAAACAACACAAGCTACAATAGATAACACCAATGCCCATAGTAATGAAAACCCAAACTGTACTCCTGCTAATGTACATACAGTTACGGTACCTGGACCAATAAAAGCTGCAGTCACCCATGTTCCCGGGCCGATATTAAAAAATTTCTTCATTTATTTTGTATTAACATCTAGTGTATAAATAGCAAACGATCCCAGCCAATGCCCTCCTTCATAACTATCTCCAACCAGATTAGGCAAAGAATAGTTTACATGTGTATTTGCTACCGAAAAAAGATGTGCATACTCATTATACTGTTTAGCAAGCCCGTATAACACCCAGGCTCTACTAAAATTAAGTCCATCTAAATGAACCAATTTACCATCGGTACGATCAGATACCTCTCCCACTTCGATCGTAAAGTTTTTGGCTTTAAGTTGAGGCATAAAATCAGAGATCCAACGATCAAATTCTTCTTTATTTAACACTCTTCTCATTACATCAATTTCTTCAAAACAAGGAGATAGAAAATCATAACCACTGGGTTCCCAACCGATGGGGCAACCTTGATCATTAGCATAGAACTCTCTTGCTCTGGTTTCTATACTATTTTTTAGTTTTTGATCTCCCAGGGTATTTGCATAATCCAAAGCAAAGGATAATCCAAATGCAGTATTGGTATGCTCTCCTACTCGAATTGGATATTTAAGTTTTGGAAGGAAATCGATATATCGTTGCACAATAAGTGCGGTTAATGGCTGAAGGTTTTCTTCTAATTCTCTTGCCAGTGGATCATCCCAGGTATGTAGTTCTTCGGCCAGTTTAAGTAACCAGGCCCAACCGTAGGTTCTCTCGTATGATTTGTTATGCTTTCCTTCAAAATATTTGATTTCTTCCTCAATATTCTTCTTAGACATATTTTGAAGTAATTTGGTTTTTGCTTCTTCCTTTTTTTCCAGATCGGGAAATGTTTTCAACAACTTTACCAACGACCAATGCCCATGTACTGAAGAATGCCAATCAAAACAACCATAAAAGGTAGGATGTAATACATGAGGTTCTCCGATATTTTCTTTTCCTCCTAACGTTTGCCCCAGTTTATTAGGGTACTCTATCTGCAAGCAAGCTAATGGCAATTCTACCAATGTATTGGCCTGTTTTAATGTGAGTTGTAAGGGTTCTTCTATTGGATTCTCTTGTAGTGGTTGTTCTTCGGTTTTTACATCCTCGGATGGTTGTTTTGATGTATCATTGTTTGTATTACATCCTAAAACAACAAGTAATGAAATCAGAAAAAGTATTCGGTACATAATCAATATTTATAAGTTTAAAATATCTACTTTCTTAAAAATATCAATTTCCGGAATCATGCGTACGCGATTGTTGATAAGAACGGGAAATAGTTTATAAATTCTCTAAACCATTCATCAAAGATCATCAATAAAGTACTTTTTGTCCTTTTGGCATAAAAAAAGGGATATGATTACATCATATCCCTTTTTTTATCATTTCTAATTTGGTTTTACATCTTCACATCGCTAAGTTTTACTTCTTTTCCTTCTTTATCCAACATCAACACTTCATCAAACCCAGCATTTTTAAATTGCTCAAATTGCGTAGCTGCATCCCCTATTAACAGATATGCCATTTTAGTTTCATCAAGATATTTATTTGCCAATGCCTTATGTTGTTCTAAGGTCATTTCTTCTATTATTTTCTCTTCTTTGGCTATATAATCTGATGCAAAATCATACCTTCCCATCTCTTGTAACATTCCTAATAATGCTCCTTGAGTTTCAAATCTACGAGCATTAGATTTTATTAAGGCATTTTTGGTAAACGCTAAATCTTCTTCAGAAATACCATTTTTATACTTTTCTATTTCATCTTTAAAAATCTTTACAGATTCAAAAGTAGTATTGGTACGAACACTTGAAGAAGCCGTAAAAGTTCCTGGTATCTTACTCCCATTAAATCTGGACCGTGCACCATAGGTATATCCTTTTTCTTCTCTCAAGATTAGATTTACATTTCCCGAGAATGACCCTCCCAGTTTATAATTCATAACCGTAGCCGGAAAATAATCCTCATCTGTACGTGCCATAGAAAGGTACCCTATATTAATTACAGATTGTTTTGCATTAGGAATATCTACAAAATACAACGATGATTTATCTCTAGTATTCACTACTTCATACTCTGGAATAGTCACTTCTTTGCTGGCCCACTTATTTTCTAAGTTTTTAAGAGCAGCAAGTGCTTTATCCTGATTTAGATCTCCTACAATTTGAAACTTACTTACTGAAGGAGAGAAATTATTGGTATAAAACTGTTTTAAGTCATCTATAGTAATCGCTTCTACAGAAGCTACAGTACCACTGGTAGGATAAGCAAACATATGTTTTTCTCCGTAAAGAAGTTTATTATATACATTTCTTGCCACCGTATTAGGGTCTGCAGCAGATCTTTTAATTCCATTAATTGTTTTGGTTTTTATTCTTGCAAACTCTTCTTCATCCCACCTTGGCTCTAACAATATTTCGCCTATCAAATCCATTGTTTTATCAAGATTACGCACCAGAGTATTACCTCTTATGATAATTGCTTCTCTGGTTGTATACATTCTGATAGAGGCTCCTAATAATTCTATTTCTTCTTCTAATTGCTCTGGAGTCTTGGTAACGGTACCTTCCATCATGATATCTGTCATTAGATTTGCTACTCCAACTTTATCAAATGAATCTAGCAAATGTCCTCCAGAAATTATAAGACTAAAATTAACCAATGGAAGTTCGTTTTGCTCTATACCATATACTTTCATTCCATTAGATAATGAAGTACTCCAGGATTGAGGAATGTTCAGTTTTGGAGATTCTCCTTCTTTTGGAGCTACAGAACGATCAAAAGCCGAAGGTGTTTTTTGGATTTCTTCTTTTGTTTCTACGACTGCTTCTTCTACGTTTTCTTTTATTTCTTCTTCGACAACTGCAGCTTTTTCTGAATCATTTGCTGCCAGGTCCAGTTTTCCCTTCGGAACAAAACTAGTAATCACATAAGGCTTATCCTTAATATATGTATTGTATACTCTAATTACATCTTCTTTTGTAACTGCCTTAATATTTTCAATATCTTGAGTAATAAATCCCGGGTCACCGGCAAATACATTGTATTGTGCTAATTGAAATGATTTTCCCAGCACACTACTAATTCCATTATAAAATTGCGTCTCAAGCCCTGCTTTAATACGTTCGATATCTGTTTCAGTAATTCCTTCTTCTTCAAATTTCTTAAACGCTTCAAAGACTCCTACTTCGATATCGGCCAGACTTTTGCCATCATTAGCCGTAATATTTACTCTGAATTTACCTGCTATTTCCATAGATCTATTCCATGCATTAGTATCCGAGGTTAATTCTTTTTCTTTTACCAAAACTTTATATAAGGGTGCTTTTTTTCCATCGGATAACAATTGTCCTAAGAAGTCTAATGCATAGGCATCTTTAGTATATTGTTCTACTGTTGGCCAAACCATATTTAATTGCGCAGTAGTTGCAAAGTTATCTTCGTGAGAGAATCTTTTGGTTTCTGATAAAGTAACATTCTGCACTTTTAATTTTTCTACAGGTTGACGTTTTTTAATTTCGCCAAAATACTTCTCGATCATTGCCTTAGTCTGTTCTGTTTCAAAATCTCCGGCAAGTACTATAGTAGCATTATTGGGTCCGTAATATTTATCATAAAACTCTTTTACATCTTCTACAGTAGCATTCTGAAGGTCTACTAACTCTCCTATTACCTGCCAGTTATATGGATGCCCATCTGGATAAATATTCTTATCAATTACCCAGTTGGTATGCCCGTAAGGATTATTATCTACACGTTGTCTTTTTTCATTTTGCACAACTTCCTGTTGATTTTTGAAAGCACTTTTTGTGACTGTATTAATTAGAAAGCCCATTCTATCAGACTCTAACCATAATACGGTTTCCATAGCATTTTTAGGAACTACCTCATAATATATAGTTCCGTCCTGCCATGTTCCTCCGTTAAGTGTTCCTCCAACATCCTGAATCTTTTTAAAGAATTGATCCTGAGGTACATTTTCTGATTCCTGAAACAGCATATGTTCGAATAAATGTGCGAATCCTGTTCTTCCTGGTTTTTCTCGATTAGAACCTACACCGTATTGGATTGCAACCGAAACAATCGGATCAGACTTATCCTGATGTAACACTACTTGAAGCCCATTTTCTAACTCATATTTTTCGAAATCAATAGATAGTTTACCTACTTCTTCTGTTTGTACTTCAGAATTTGTTTCTTTCTTGCAAGAAATAACTCCTAACAATAAAAAGGACACTACTACGATGAGCACCCTATGAACCTGAGTTTTCATAATTATATTTTTTGTTTATGAAGTTAAAAATAACCTTTGCCAATGAGTATTTCTATGGATATGTTATTAAAATAAAGTTAAAGGGGGCTATTTTATGCTTGTAAACTCTCTTAAAAAAGCTTTTTATGAGATAAATAGAAAGGCCTTCCATTCCCTGAAAGGCCCTTCTATCGATAAGTAGTATGTACTCCTTTTAAAAAATTGTAGTTAGTTAAGTTACTATAGTTTATCTGAGTTTATTTGCACTCTTAAAATCTAATGTTCTAATCATACATCAACAGATTCTATGTAGTAAAGAAATATTGCTATTTTTCTCAACATAACAACAAAACTGTATAACTCTAAAACGAGGTACATTACTTACGCGAAAGATTCTTACTCCTGGACTTACCAAAGTTAATATGTACATTGGTTTGCTGCATTTGTACATTCGGTAGCCATATTATTCTTTCTTATTTGGTATTCTTGAGAATTCATAATACCACAAACGACTGCTTTAAGGCTTGTTCTTTTCATTTCTCGTGTCCAGGCAATTCCTCCGGTTACATCTGGCTCTCTTAAAAGCAATCCCCGGTAAGCAATATAAATATCTAAATCCAGCTGAAGCTCTGTTAAATTGTAACGATTCAAATAGCTATAATACTGATTTCCCCATCTTACTTTAGCTTCATTTGATATTATAAATTGTTCTGTTACAAAACAAACATCTCGTCTATTTAGCTCTCTTACCCATTGAGTAACTACGCTTTGGTTTTCTGGACATCTTCTCAGAAAAGACAAATAGGAAATCCTAATCACGCAAGTTGCATCAATTTGAGGAGGTGAAGGGATATCTCTTGGTGGTCTGAAATCGGGATCTTCGGGAAAAGGAAATGACTTTTCTGGCGTATTGGTAGTATCTACTATCTCTACTGGCTCATTATTTGCATCTTCTTTCTCGCAGGAAGAAATTAAAAGCAATCCTAAAAACATAGGAAATAGTACAAGGTACTGTAATCTATATATTAATTTTTTCATGATATAAAAGTTGTTTTATGATTATTATGTGAAATTATTTATGTTTCAAATAGAGGCTAAACTGCATAGAACTTAGCCTCTTATTTATTGATTTGTCATCCGGTTTTGAAATAGATTATCCTCTAATGCAATGACCGTTATTACTACATACTGGCCATAAAAAAGGGCAGTCTGCATCTGAGTTGCAGTCTATTTTTATTCCTCCTTTAATAAAAGCTTGTTCGTTTCTTTTTAATTGATCGACACCATTAAGGTTTACAATGTTTTTTAACATAACTATTAATTTTAAAATCGTATTTGTGTGAACATTTATAGACACTCACAGTTTGTGTCTATCCTTGCAAGAATATTTTTATATGTCCAAAACAGGTTTTACATCTTTAGGACAGTTTCTTTTCTAATGTTTAAAAAGCCAGATTGTGGAACATATGCTAATCACTTATTTCAAAATTAGGTCGTGAATCCCTTTAAAACAAAGGGTTAATATTCATATTTATAAATTTGAACAACCAAAAATCAATAGCGCGATTTTAATAAAATGATACTTCTTAAGAATTGGCATACTCATCATATTTAGAAGGCTTAGGCATATGTTTTATGATCATAGAGCAATTCATTAGCTGTAAAGAATTTTCTTTTATAAATATGATAGGGATATGATTAATAAGTTCTATAAAAAAACCGTCTAGACATTTTCGCTAGACGGTTTCGTTCATTTCAAAAAAGTAGATTGTTTTTTAATTTTTTACCAAGGTTTTATAATACTTATTTTCTCCACTGGTAATCTGGCAATAATACATTCCTTTTTCCCAACCTAATGTTTCAAAACCATACATTGTTTTAAGTCCTGTACTACTTTTTCTTTTTAGCACACTTCTTTTTAATTTTATTCCATTGCTATTATATACTTCTATATGGATTTTATGATCATTGCTTTGCTTACCGAAATATTCAATCGTCAAATGATCTTTAACAGGATTAGGGTAAAATGTAATTGAATTTTTATGAGTAGATTTCGTTGATGCACGACCAGAACGATCTTTACCTATAAATATGTCAATTTCTAAAATATCATCTAACCAATTCCCATCGCTACCATCGTCATCATTACGATAATCTTCTTCATTATCATACTCTACCAAACGTAATGAAATTAAATTATTCTTCTCTTTAAAAAATAGAGGTGTGTTAAAAACATAGGGGTAGTCAAATATCGGATCTACAATTGATGGCACAGGTGGAGGATCGTTTTTTACGGGAGGTATAATTACAGGTGCACTGGCTCCAAAAGGATCACTGGGTACTACGACATAGGACAATCTAAAATATTTTGTAGTATTTATATTGGAGCTATAATCCAAATTAAGTTTTAATCGTATAATATCGTATGGTCTAAACGCTAACCTTTCTGGTCCTTTTAACTTTACAACCTGTTCTACTATCCCTTTATCATTAAAGGAATCTGTGATAGATATGGATACATCAATGGTACGATCCCTAGGGGTTATTTTTTCTTGCCCATTAATGAAATTAGGAATACATACTACAAGGAGTATAAAAAAATACTTCGTTTTCATGATTAAAATTTTAAGAGTTATACATTAAAAACAAAGTATCAATATTTGGGCTTATCTAATAATCCGAATTGTTCATATTTATAAATTTAAACAATAAACCGCTAGCTTAGCTCTAGTTTCTTAATATAAAATGCCGGATTTAGTCCGGTTTTACTTTTAAAAACTTTAATAAATGTAGTGGCACTTTTATAACCTGTTTCTTTTGCTACGGCCCTGATCGTATAAGACCTAAACATAGGGTCTTCTTTAAGTTTTAACAAGGCATAATCAATTCTTAACTCATTAAGATATTGGTTAAATGACTTCTTTTTTATTTCGTTCAAGGCTTTTGATAAGTAGGTTGTGTTGGTATGAAGTAATTTTGCTGTTGAATACAAATTACAGTCTTGCGAAATATAAAAATGAGTATTTTCTAATTCTTGAAGTTTCTTGAGAATTTTTTCTGATTTTTCATCTTTTATTTTCACTTCTCGAATCGGGTGTTCTGGCTCGTGATCTAAAGATTTTTTCTCTTTAATATCTTCAATTACTTTTAGAAACTTTTGTTCTTTTATTTTAGTTTTTCTTCGATATACCAAAAAAACAGACAATAGCGCTGTAATCAATACTATGGATATAGTTACAATAATTTTCTTACTTGTCACACTTTTTGTTTTTTCACTTACCAGTTTATTATTCTCGATTTTGAAATCTTCTAAATCATCTTCATACAATAAATCCTTGGCCACTAATCTTTTGTCATTTTTTACCTGAATAACATTTTGAAGCCTATCATAATACGATATCTGCTTTTCCTGATCACCCAATATTTTTGATGTTTCGATGGCCAGTTTATACATATTTTCTATTTTATCTGCCTCTATGTTATCACCAATCAGATCAAAATTTTTGTTTAATAAAGAAATCGTTTCATCATATTTTTTTTGTTGATATAAACATCTTGCCATATAATAATTGGCTATATACAAATTAGTTTGTTGTCCCCCTCTACTATTTACAAAAATGTCTTTTCCTTGCTTAAGAAACCCTAATGCTTTATAGTATTCTTCTTTTTTATAATAGATATCTCCGAGGTTGATATAAAAATAGCTTTTGTATATAGGTAAGTCATAATTCTCTGCAAACAAAATACCTTGGTCATTTATTTTTAAAGCCTCGTCAAGTTTATGGATTTCTGCCAGGCATTTGCCTTTTCCTAATAATGAGCTTAGGTAGGTGTTTTTATATTGAATGAAATTATTTTTTGTTTCTTTTTCTAAGGTTTTAAGTACTAAATCATATTCATTAATAGCATCTCTGTATCGTTTTAATTTCATACGCACATTAGCTATATTGGTATGACTTATAAACTTATATGATAAATTCGGTATGCCTTTAGAAAGTTCTTTGGCACTAAGATAAGATTGTAGTGATTCTTCATACGCTCCAAGAACATAATAACTACCTCCTAACAGACTGTGGCTTCCAAAAATCTTTATGGTATCTTTTATTTTTTCTGCAGCTTTAACAGATATATAAGCATTTTTTATCGTGTTACTGTGATTAGAACGTATGTATTCTATATATGCAATTTGATAGCTTGAGAAATATTGAATATTATAATCTCCCTGTGTTTTTCCTCTTTGCAAAAAAGCTTTGCAATAAGCTAAACCTTTTATAGTATCTTTATCTTTGGAGAATGCGTTTTTGATAAAATTTTCTATTTTTCTTATAGAATCAGATTGACTAATAAACAGTTTTTCTTTTTCTGAAATCAAATAAGACACCTCTTTTTCTTCCGCTTTGTTTTGTCCAATCACAACATCAAAGCATAAAGTAAAAACATAAAAAATAAGACAATATCTACAGTATTTAGAGTTACTAAAAACTGATAAAATTGATTTTGTAAAATGTGATAGTGAAAATAAGGTCATTGGTTTTAAAGAGTTAAATTTCCATATCATCTTCAATTATATGTAGGACTATAAAGATAGTCCTACATATAATTGAATTTTAATAATTAAAGAAATGTACATTTATATTTCCAAAATCATATCTTAATTAACACAAATAAAACTTATTTTCTTATTGCTTTCTACGATTAACATAACCATCCATCACGATCCAGACTTCTATATTGTATTGCTTCAGAAATATGATCTCCCAAAATTGATTCTGCTCCTTCTAAGTCTGCAATAGTTCGGGATACTTTTAGTTATTATTTTCAGAAATTATTCTAGGAACAAAATTTGTGTTTATCTCGTATTGAGTATTTGGTTCTGCTTTTGAAATACATACTACTAAATTTATTTTTATTTGAAACTTATCATAATAGATTCAGAGAAAGACAATAAATTACCTCTGCGAAGATTAATTAAGGTTAATCATTGATATTTTACCTTTTATCTGATGTCCATCCTGAGCTTTAATAAAGAAATTTGAAGATGAGTGTGGTTTCATTTTTAGTGTCGTCGACCTTCTTGCATAGCCACTGATAAACCTTATTTCATTATATCTTACCTTACAATGATAGCCAGAGCACAAGTCACATGTTTTATGACAACCCCAAATATTACTCGACAATTCAAGTTGAAGTTTACCAGAAATATAGTCATTAAGGTTTACTATAAAATCAACATTATGAGCATAATTATTCAGTTTGTTGATATTTCTTTTATGGTAATCCTTGTTTAAGGTTCCGTTAAACAATAACAAATTGGAGTTGTAATCCCCAACATAATTGACAGATGGAGCTAAAGTATTTTTTGTTGGATTATAATACTCTGAGTTATCTATGTTCTTGATTCGTACGATAAGAGAACCTTGTAACCTCGAGCAATCATTGTTATGAAAGGATTCAAAAGACATATCAGAGACGCTTATTCGAATTAATTGATTTACCTTTTCTCCTTTCTTTATAGTTTTAAGTTTCCAAGCAGAACCGTATCTTTTCCACATGACTATTCTAGTTCCTTCAGTACGTTTCCCCCATTGATTAATCATGTACGTTCCTTTTTTAGATTGAATAGAGTAATAACCATCTCCTATATCATTAAACTTCCATTTTGTATTAGAATTCCCCTTCCCTTCCCAAAGAACAACCTTAGCATCAGAATTGGAAGAATTATTTTCTATATGAACATATTTTCCAAGGTCAGATTTGATATAAAAATATCCATTGCCTGCATCCTCCAAATTAAATCGTTGAGTGACATCATTACTACCATTTCTTAGGTTAAGTGGTGTGCCTATTAACTGACATATGCAATTCAATGTCGAGGTATTTGTCTTCAAATTCTGATTCTATATAATATTTCCCCTCTAATTGAGCGTTCAAATTAGTTATGAATAGAACAAGTACTACTAACTGAAATATAAAAAGTGTTTTCATGATTTAGTGATTTACCCAAATCATGCACTGAAATTTTGACTTCATTAGGAAATTTCAGCGCATAATCCTGGTCGTAAGTTTTATTTATTTGTTTTCTGAATTTTTTAAAGCTTTCAATTTCAATGAAATTTCTTTTTGAGCAACCCCAAGGTTTTCACATAATTCACTTAAAACTTCTTCTACAATGTTTTCTTTTTTTATTACATCAATAAAATTATAAGAATCATTCTTTCCTGGAGATTTGCTAACAAGATCATGTATCTTATCATTTACTAGATCTTTGACTAGCGGACCTAGTGGCCAAGGCCAAGGGTTTATATCGTCAGGAACAGGATAACCTACAGTATTATTAAACCACTTTGAACAATTTATGCAAGGTTCTGGCCATGGGGGACCTGACAAACCTTCAATTCCGGATCTTATATGAAAATAATTTTTCCAACCAATGGGTCGTGGCCATGTTATTGGGTAAGGCTCATCTGGATCTGGAGTATATCCTACTAGATTCCTGAGCTTTGACAGTTCTTGATTTTGTAAAAAATCCTTTAAATAAGTTCTTGCTATTGTGGTAAGTTGGTACGTACCTGGATCAAAAAAAGACTTTGGTAAATTCATTTTCTTATGTATTAAGTTAAACAATTGATAATTTTCTGACTCTATGCTAAACCACTAGAGATCATAGAAATAAATATTTGCTAATAATTTGTATTCCAAATTTCGTGAAGCCTTCTTTTTAAATCGATGACTCATTAACCCAAAACTAGGCAGTGTGTTAGCGTAATTTAATTGGGTCATTTAACCCTGTGGATTTAAGTTAGATCACCTTATCAGAAACCACCAGTTAATTGTTTCTTTGTGAGGCATTTAAAAATAATTTCAGTAACTCAAAACACACTATCATGAAAAAAAGAATCGTAACTTTATTAGTATTTGTAGGAATAGTAGCTTTTATAATTTTTAGTGGTTGTAAAAAACAAAAAGTAGATCCAGCTTTTGACAAAACTATTTGCATGAATTATAAAGAGCCTGTAAGTAAATTAAGTGTTAAATTAGTTAAAGAAATGATAACTGGGTATCGAGATAATCAGCTTAAAGAAATAAATGAAGAAATGCATATAAATGATGCTCATTCTATTTGGTTTGATTTGGATACGATTAAAAAATTCATTTACCATATTGAAACTACTGCAAAAAACAATCCTAATTATGTTTCTAATGAAAGTGGTTTAGGGATTCGTATATACTATGCTAACTATCCAAAAAGAGAAACTTGGGAAAATGAATATCAAAACGATTTATCCGGTTTCAACAATAATGAGGAGACTATGCAATATGAACATCTTCATACACTGGTCATGATACCTACCATAAGAAGAAAAGTGGGTGCTATAGAATATAATATTGATTTTGACATTAATGATTCTAGAACATATACAACCAATCTAAAATACATAAACGGTTATTTCTCAAACCCTGACGAAGAAACAATCCCTGCTTTAACCTATTCAAAATCAAACAGATCAGGCACTATACCAAATCGTAATCATGGTAGTTTAATTCCGCCACGGAAAACCGAAGATATTGAAGAAGCTTTTTAAGAGATAAAGTATGTTTGAATTATTTACAATAGCATTAAGTAAAATACTACTAGGGATAGAATTTTTATCTGCCCTGGTAGCTGTTTTTTATTTTTTCAAGTTAAAAAATACTTTTTGGAAATGGTTTTGTGTGTACTTAATAATTATTCTTATTCAGGA
This sequence comes from Aquimarina spinulae, assembly GCF_943373825.1. Taxonomy (NCBI): domain Bacteria; kingdom Pseudomonadati; phylum Bacteroidota; class Flavobacteriia; order Flavobacteriales; family Flavobacteriaceae; genus Aquimarina; species Aquimarina spinulae. Next base: position 354,453 of record NZ_CALSBP010000002.1, read on the forward strand.
GTTTTATTGGTATTTTAATACTCCCGTATATGATATTACTAAGCAAGAATATTATGCTTTTATTGGTATCCCTATCCAATACTTGTTTTTTTTCTGGTTGTATGCTCTAAAGTCGCTTAAAAGAAAAATGCTCTTTATTATTTTCTCTGTAATATATATTTCAACTATTCCTATAGAGATATATTTGAGTAAATTAAATATAGTCTATTCTTTAAACTTAACTATTGGAACACTATTATTAACACTATTAATCATTTTAGAATTAAAAAAACAAATAAAGACCGATGATATCTTAAGGTTTAAAGAAAACAAAATGTTTTATATAAATATAGGGGTAGTACTGTTTTATATCGGTACTTATCCATTTTTTGCATTTTATGATTTGCTCCTGCAAGAACCATACTTGAAGATTGGAGATATGTATTATCTTTATTTTAGAATATCTATTTGTTTAATGTATCTAGCGTTTATCGCTTCTTTTATATGGGGGAAACATCATTTAAAATAATGTTAATCATTTTTAATGTAATCTTTATTGCCTTTATCGGGGCGATAGTTGTTTTCATTCGTGAATACCATAGAAAAAAGAGAGCATATATAGAACAAATCAAAACCATTGATATACTACATAAAAAGGAGCTTTTAAAGACACAAATGGAAATACAGCTTCAAACAATGAAATCTATAGGTAGAGAAATACATGATAATGTAGGGCAAAAACTTACTTTGTCTAGTTTGTATTTACAACAATTAACTTTTGAAAACAAAGCTCCTCAAATTAATAATAGCATTGCCAATATTAATACTATTATTAGTGAGTCGCTCGATGAATTGAGACATCTTTCAAAATCTCTGATGGATGATACTATAGATAATAATTCAATTTCTGATTTGATAGAAAATGAATGTAGAAAGGCAAACAATTTAAAAAAATACAAGGTTCGTTTTAAGAATAATCTGGAACATACACCTAAATTATATGAAGTTAAAAGTATTTTATTAAGAATAACACAGGAGTTTATCCAAAATAGTATAAAACATGCCGGTTGTAAAAATATAGATATCTCGCTATATGAAAATGAAGGTAAATTACATTTAAAATTACAAGACGATGGTAAGGGATTTGATGTAGAAAACTTAAAAACAAATGGTATTGGAATAAAAAACATGAAGAAGAGAACGGAAATGATTGATGGAATTTTTAATTTAGAAAGTAATACAAAAAATGGCACAAAATTAACTTTAATAATTCCTATTTAGATGAAACATACTATTGTCATAGTTGATGATCATATTCTAATAGCTAATGCCTTAAGCGATTTTATTTCAAATTTCGATCAATTTGAAGTTTTGTATGCTTGCGAAAATGGGAAAGATTTTCAAGACAAAATTAAAACAAAGCCTATTCCTGATATTGTTTTATTAGATATTAGTATGCCAATTATGGATGGTTTCGAAACATCAAAATGGTTAAAGGAAACGTATCCAAAAGTTCTAGTAATGGTTTTAAGTATGCAAAATGATGAACAAAGTTTGATTAAAATGATAAAGAATGGAGCAAAAGGATATTTATTAAAGAATACTAATCCTGGTGAATTAAAAAAAGCATTAAATGAATTAGTTGATAAAGGATATTTTTTTCCAGACTGGGCTACCAGTAAAATACTTACTTCAATCAGTGACAATACAATAAGTGCTGATATAAAAACCAAATTATCTGAGAGAGAAATAGAGTTTCTTAAATATACACCTACCGAAATGACTTATAGAGAAATTTCAGAAAAGATGTTTTGTAGCCCCAGAACCATAGAAAATTACAGAGATAGTTTATTTGAAAAATTAGAACTCAAAACGAGAGTAGGGCTTGCTGTTTACGCCTTAAAAAATGGTTATTCCAAATAAACACATACTTTTACTTGCTTAAAATTAATAAGTTAACCTCAAAAAAAGTTTGTCATTTTTTTTATCCTATAAAACAAAAGTATTCACCCTAACCATCCATCACGATCCAGACTTCTATATTGTATCGCTTCAGAAATATGATCTCCCAAAATTGATTCTGATTTTTCCAGATCTGCAATAGTTCGAGATACTTTTAGAATACGATCGTATGCTCTGGCAGAAAGATTTAATCGTTCCATTGCAGTTTTCAGCAATTCTTTAGAAGCGTTATCTAAAACACAGTATGCTCTGATTTGCTTTACACCCATCTGTGCATTGTAATGGATATTTTGTAATTCTATAAATCTTTCGGTCTGGATATCTCTGGCTTTAATAACTCTTTTCCTTATCTCCACACTGGATTCTCCCCTACGCTCTTCACTCAGCTTATCAAAAGGCACAGGTGTGACTTCTATATGAATATCTATTCTATCTAATAATGGACCCGAAATTTTACTAAGGTAGCGTTGCATCTCTGCCGGGGAAGAGGTCACAGGTGCATTCGGATCATTAAAATACCCTCCCGGACTAGGATTCATACTTGCAACTAACATAAAACTTGAGGGATAGGTTACCGTAAATTTTGCTCTCGAAATGGTTACTTCTCTATCTTCGAGAGGTTGGCGCATTACTTCTAGTACTTCTCTTTTAAATTCTGGTAATTCATCTAAAAATAATACTCCATTATGAGATAGTGAGATTTCTCCGGGTTGAGGATAACTGCCACCACCTACTAATGCTACATTTGATATGGTATGATGCGGACTACGAAACGGTCGTTGTGCCATTAATCCTACATTATCTTTAATGCGCCCTACTACGCTATGTATCTTGGTTGTTTCTAGAGCTTCTTGTAATGACATCGGAGGTAAAATGCTAGGTAACCTTTTACTTAGCATCGTTTTACCACTTCCCGGCGGGCCTACCAATATAATATTATGTCCTCCCGCTGCAGCGATCTCCATACATCGTTTTATACTTTCCTGCCCTTTTACATCTGCAAAGTCAAACTCAGGATTATCCAGTGCCATATAAAATTCTTCTCTGGTATCTACAATGGTTTGTTCAAGCTCTCCTTTTTCATCAAAATAGTCAATTACTTCTCTAATATTTTCTACTCCGTATACTTCTAAGTGATCCACAATCGCTGCTTCTTTAGCATTTTGTTTTGGAAGTATAAATCCTTTGAATCCTTCTTCACGTGCTTTGATTGCAATAGGTAGCGCTCCTTTAATAGGTTGTAAACTCCCATCGAGAGATAGTTCTCCCATAATCAAATATTCTGAAATTGCATCTCCCTTAATTTGTGAACTTGCTGCAAGAATTCCTAAAGCCAGGGTAAGATCATATGCAGATCCTTCTTTTCTTAAGTCTGCAGGAGCCATATTAATGGTTATTTTCTTTCCTGGTAATTTGTACCCATTGTTTTGCAAAGCGGCAGCTATACGATAACTACTTTCTCGTATTGCATTATCTGGCAACCCTACAAGGTGATACCCTATTCCTTTATCGATATTCACCTCGACTGTGATGGATGTTGCCTCTACTCCAAAAACAGCACTCCCAAAAACTTTTGTAAGCATGTGTTATGTTTTACATACATGCAAACATACGTACGATGAGTTTTAAAAAATGAAACTGAGATTTTGTATTCGAAATACTTTAGATACGTATTTTACAATCTTCCTTGTTTAGATATTAAAAGATAAGAATTGAAAAGTAGGGCCCTCGCCTTATAAAGATATATTACGTATGATATAATATCCCAAGCTTATGCCCTACTTATTTTATGTAAAAATTACATAACAAACAATCATACAACTGCTTCTACCGTAGTTTGAAACAGCTTATCATTTAAAAACTTTAGTGTTGGTATTTTGTCTTTGGTATCTACCAAAATAGATATATTGTTATTGCTTCCCCCATAAGATACCATACGTACCGGTATGAAATTTAATATTTCGAAAAGCTTATATGAATTCTTATCATTGATAACCGATTCTCCTACAATACATATGATACTATGATCTTGCTCTACAGTTATTTCTGCGTAGGTTTCTATTTCTTTTACGATTTCTTCCAGATTGCTTGTATTATCAATGGTTAACGATATTGCAATCTCTGAAGTGGTAATCATATCAATTGAAGTGTGATAGTTATCAAAAACTTCAAAAATTCTTCTTAAATATCCATGAGCCATCAACATTCGATTCGACTTGATCTTAATCGCTGTAATTCCATCTTTTGCAGAGATTGCTTTCAATCCTTTTCGATATGTTTTATTAGAAATTACGGTTCCCGGTGCTTCTGGATCAAATGTATTTTTAAGAAGTACTGGTATATCTTTACCTACAACCGGAGAAACGGTTTGAGGATGAAGAATTTTGGCGCCAAAATATGCTAATTCTGCTGCTTCATTATATGTAAGATGAGAGATCGGATGTGTTTCTTCAACATATCTTGGGTCGTTATTATGCAACCCATCGATATCGGTCCATATTTGTACTTCTGAAGCGTTTAATGCTGCTCCAATAATTGTAGCAGTATAGTCACTACCTCCTCTTTTTAAATGACTAATTTGCTCTACCTCGTTTCTACATACAAACCCTTGAGTTATATATAAGGATGTATGAGGATTACTTTCTATTACTTTATTTAGTTTTTCGCCAACCTTGCTAATGTTTGGATTTTCAACAGAACCCACATACATAAACTCTTTTGCATCTAGTAAAACATTAGATATACCCTTGGCATTTAAGAATCCAGAAAATATATATGTCAAAAGCGCTTCTCCAAAGGTAATAAGCTTAGAATTGACAACTTCTGAATACTTCTGACTAGAGATCTCGAACATTTCTGTGATCATTGCAGACAAACCGTCTTTAAGCACATTTCTTGTTTCCTGACCCTCGATTAATTCATCAATAACATCACTGTGTTTGCTTTCTAATCGATGTAAATTTCTTGTAATGGCATCAACATCATTAAATTTCACATTTTCTACCAGTCGAATTAACTGATCTGTAACACCAGACATTGCAGAACAAACTACAATTTTATTTTCTTGATCAGAGATCAAAATTTCCTTAACCTTATTAAGGTTTTCAACAGATCCTACAGAAGTTCCTCCAAACTTTAAAATTTTCATCAATCTTGCTTTTTCATTTGTTTTTAACAATGCATAGTTAATTAATAACTCACAAATAATAAATATTTTAAAAGAAAAAGCATAGATTTGCACAGAATGTTAAATATGTAACAATGAAAACAATTACAGATTGTGTACACAATATTTTAAGGCATCAGCCTTTTCTAGAGGACGCACTATCAAGGGACATTATTAATTTCAGTTCGTTGGCTGTCGATCTATTACCTAAAGTGGAAAAAATCATGAAAAAGCCTGTTAAACCAGGTTCTATTGTGATGGCATTAAGGCGTTACCATCCAAGAAAAATAAAACACATCGATAATCTAAGGAATCTTGGTGATATCATGGTACGATCTGGGATAACCGAGTATACATTTTTAAACTCTAATAGTATTTTAACCAGCCAGAGTAATCTTTTGGAAAGTGTAAAAAACGAAACAAAAGCTTATTTTACGTACTCTAGCAATTTTCAAGAAAGTAATATATTAGTGTCTTCGTCACTTAAATCTACTGTCGAGAAACATTTTAAAAATGAAGTATGTATCTCTGTTGCAGATGACTTATCTTCTATTTCTATAGCGCTACCCGAAGACAATTCTAAAGTAATTGGTTTGTATTTTTATATTTTTAAGCTATTGGCTTATGAAGGCATTCCTGTTTTTGAAGTTATTTCTACCTCAAACTACTTCACCTTATTTTTAGAAAAGGAATATGTTAATAAAGCATTTTTATTAATGAATGAAGTTAAAGAAGACCAATCCTTTTAAACAAAAAAACCCTGCTCAATAGCAGGGTTTTAACACATTACATATTATATTTTTACCAAATATGTACTCGTTTTTCTGGTGCCAAATACATTTTGTCACCTTCTTTTATATCAAAAGCTTCATAAAAGGCTTTAACATTTAATAAAGGTTGGATAGCACGTGTTGTACCAGGTGAATGCGGATCTGTCTTTATTTGAGTTCTTAAAGCATCTTCACGAATCTTTGTTCTCCATACGGTAGCCCAAGACATAAAGAAACGCTGTTCTGCAGTAAATCCATCAATATCTTCTGGTCTTCCATTTTCTGCAAAATACATCTGTAATCCATCATAAGCTCCTAATACACCTCCTAAATCTCCTATATTCTCTCCTAGTGTAAATTTACCATTTACAAATACACTATCTAACACTTCAATAGCACTATATTGTTCTGCTAATGCATCTCCTCTTTCTGTAAAAGCTTTAAGATCATCTTCTGTCCACCAGTTTTTAAGATTTCCTTCTGCATCAAAACGAGCTCCAGAATCATCAAAAGCATGTGATATTTCATGCCCGATAACTGCTCCAATACCTCCATAATTAACCGCTTCGTCTGCTGTATAATTATAAAACGGTGGCTGAAGTATAGCTGCCGGGAACACAATTTCATTAAATAAAGGATTGAAGTATGCGTTCACCGTTTGAGGAGACATCCCCCATTTTGTTTTATCTACTGGCTCTCCTATATCGGCAATTGTCTTTTCGAATTGCCATTTTGATACCGCCATTGTATTTTCAAAATTAGAATTCCCTTCCTTTACATCAAGTGTAGAATAATCTTCCCATTTATTTGGATACCCAATCTTAACAGTAAACTTATCTAATTTTTCTATAGCTTTAGCTTTTGTGCTATCACTCATCCATTCTAATACTTCAATTCTTTTTTGGTATGCTTTGATTACATTCGCAATCATTTTCTCTGCCTTAGCTTTTGCTTCGGGTGGAAATTTAGCATCAACATATAATTGCCCAATAGCTTCTCCTACAGAACCATTTACTGCACCTAATGCACGTTCATCAAGTGGTCTTTGTTTTTTTGCACCTCTAAGTGTTTTGCTATAAAAATCCCAGTTTGCTTTTTCTATTTCTGTAGAAAGAGATCCTGTTGCACTATTTAAAGTAGACCAACGCATTACGGTTTTAAGATCTTCAATATCTGTTCCTGTAAGCACTCCTTGCAAGGCTTTCATATATTTTGGTTGCAAAACCATAACTGTATCCAGTTGTTGTTTAACACCAAGATCTTTCAATAATTTATTCCAATCTACTGCTGGAGTCATTTCTGAAAGTTGAGCCATACTTCTTGGATTATTAAAGTTACGAGCATCACGACTTTGAACTTTATCTAATCTAGGTTCAGCTAATTTGGTTTCGATATCCAAAATCTTTTCTGCTGCTTTATGTGCCTGATCTTCTGTATCCCCAATAAACTGAAGCATTCTCGTAATATGATCTACATATTGTCCTCTAATTTCTTTAGACTTTTCATCCTGGTCCAAATAGTAATCACGATCTGGTAATCCTAAACCACCAGTAGCTACATATGGAGCATTTATATCACTATTATTTAAATCTGGAAAAGAAGTAAACCCTAAAAATGGTGCAGAAGCAGCTGTTTCTGTTGCTAATACAGATTGTAAATCCTGGATATTCTTTATCGCAGCTATTTTATCTAGTGTTGGCTGTAATGGGGTTATACCTGCTTTATTTCTTGCTATTGTATCCATTATGGATTCGAAGATAACCAGAGCTTTGTGCTGATCAGTTCCTGCGGCATATTTGCCACTGGATTTTGCTTCTTCCATAATCTTAAGTACATCATCATCTGTTTTCTTTCTTAAAACTCCAAAGCCTCCCCATCGTGTTCTGTCTTCGGGTATTTCAGTATTCTTCATCCAACTTCCATTAACATAACTATAGAAATCATCTTTAGGACTTATACTGGTGTCCATGTTTTCCAGCACTATGCCGGGAATCTTTTCTACTTCAGCCACTACTTCGCTTTCGCTATCGCTTTTTTTTGTTTCATTTTTACAACTCACGAAAGCAAAAATAAATGCAGCCAAAAAGTAAACATTTTTCATTTTTATACTCATTCTGTTATTAAATTAAGATTAGTTATTTAGTAGGTATGACGTTTGAACCGTAAATTCGTTACGCATATTAAGTTGGTAATTTATACAAAATGAAATATGTTGATGAATTTTGGATAGAGTTTTAACGAAAAAATAAGATTTCCCCAAAAGATTTTATTTTAACAACCTGGTATCAAAACAAAACGGTTCGACATCAAGAAGTTTTACTTTATCAAATTTAGGATGCATTGGATTGACAAGAAGATTTTTTTCTTTCGGAATTATAATACTAGGGACTTTAAGTCCTAGATATTGTTCTTCTGCGATCCACGGCATCACAAAGTTTTGAATCTCGATAGGTACAGGAATTTGATTCCAATTATCTGATATCTTTTCTATGTCTATTGTAGTAATTAATGTATCAGGAACTTCTATAGTAGCAATCGACATATCATCTGGAAAATATGCAGCTGGCAAATGAGCCAGTACTTCGAGAGCAGAAAGTGCTGCTGTAGTACTAGTATACAAAACAGCGACTCCTTTAGGGTTCCATCTTCCTCCTACTGTTTTTGCTCCAATTCCGGTAAGGTCTTTTATATATTTTTGTTTAGCTATTCGATATACTCGCATTAGGCAAAAATTCCATGTTCTATTCTAACTAATTCTTCATTAAGTAACTGAAAACCAAATGTAGTATCTAATAATTCTTTTGGTTTTTTCATGGCTAATGCCACACTTGGATGCCCCATCCAGTCTTTAAAACGAGAAAGGTCTCCAAAAATATTTTCTCCTTTTGCATAAAGCTTAGCCAACTGTAATACTCTAGCACTAGCTTCTGTTCCTAATTTTTTATTTAAATCATAACGCTGGATAGTGCGTTCAGACATATGAAGTATATGTGCCAGTTCTTTAAGATCGAAACCAATAGTCTTTGCAAGATGTAGCAATGCTTTTTTATCTATCCCATTTCTTGATAGTTCAATAAAATCATACATATTACGTAAAGGGATATCTATATTTAGGTATCGTAATAAACCTTTATTTTCGAAACTATCAAAATCTAATGGAGATACTGCACTCATAGCTATATAATTTACGACAAAAATACAAAAAAAAATGACAACTGTCTCAGTTTACTGTTAAAATTGCATCTAATTGTGGTTTTACCTCATTTAATCGTGCTTCCATAGACCTAACTGCAACAGTCGACAGGTATCGGCCTAGTGGTAAAACTGGTTTAATCATAAGAACTTCTTCTTCCTTATTTTCTGGTTCTGAGAAAGAAAGCGGTATCATGGTTGGCTGTAATTTTATGATATACTTACTCCCCAGTTTTTTGATAATTTCTTGAGTATGTCCATATCTAACATTCTGCAAGGTTGTTAAAGGAGCTTTATATTGTGTTTGTGTTTTTATGATTTTACGCTCCTCGCTATTAGCAATAATAATATGTTTGATGTTGATCTTATCCTGCAACTCGGGGAAAGAATCTCGTAATACATTTCTAAAAACTTCTTCAACCCCTTTGGATACTATACCTCCTACATTATCATAATATCCTGCATCTGCATATTGATCAGAATATTGTTTATCCGAAACAGAAGTTTTTTTTACCTCTCCTACCGGGGTTATATAAGGAAACCCAGCATTTATACGCATTGCAGTTGATAGTCCTATAGAGCTATCGGGATAACTTTTTTGTAAATTTTCTATAAAATCTCTCATCCCCGTAAGTGGTCTTAGATGTGCATATTTAACAGGGCTTATTACATTATAGTTTCCTGTTTGTGTATGTGTAGTATTAATAAGTAGAAGTGGTGCGGTTCTCTTCTCTTCTAACTTGTTGGTACTATTGTTATAAAAAGATAAAAACTCTTTCTGCAGGATATCTTTATCTGACTCTTTAGAAAAGTATTTTTTATATGTATGACTCCATTGTTCTTCTAACAACTTCCCTCTATTTTTAAAACGAAACAAACTTGTTGTTTCCTTAAACAGATCTCTACCTAATAGTGATAGTAATGAAACTGATAAATAATTTTCTTTGTATACCGCACTTGCTTTATATTTCAAAGCCGGGTACCCATCAGTCGACTTCGTTTTAAAGTTAGCTTTTTTGTTATTATACATTGCAAGTTGCGCTTCTGCAAAAAACATAGCATTACCTACGCTTCCTCCCGATGCTCCTGTTAAGGACAGTAAATTTTCCTCAAAATAACTTCCATTAGACTTCTCATATAAATAACTATGCACTAAAAAAGACCAAAGTCCAGCTCTGGATCCTCCTCCTTCTGATGAAACCAAAAGAGCAGGAAACTTACCTTCTCTCTTTTCTATGATATCAATTCTATCTTTTATCCATTGATACAGATATTGCTCCATATCAGGTCTCTTTACTTCAGAAGGTTTTATAGTAAGCTGGTAATGATCTGAACTCTCTGAAAAAAGTCTGGAAGAAAATAAACATAAAACAACAATTATAGAAAACAAAGGTAGTTTTAGCTTTTTACCCAAAAGAATTAACACAAAACTTATCATGAATAAGCTTAATAATGATAATGTTAAAATTGATAAAGGGTTTATTCTACTAGCCCATTCGGGAACAAAATTAAGTGCAAGAAAAGAAAACAATAAAGTAAAACCCGAAAAGAGAACAATCCCATAAAAGAGTTTTTGGGGAAATTCTTTTAAAAATCGATAGCTATTAAACGATAATGTAAAGAAAAACAAAGCCAGTGCACAATTAGACAGAAAAAGATTTCCTAAATCTTTTTCTGTCTGAGTATTTAAAGTACCCAGCGATATAATAAAAACGATTAACCCTACAGATAATAGAACGATAAAAGCATTGGTCTTGGGAATCTTATTAATAAATTCCTGCATATGACCATATATAGTAGGTTCTGATAATAGAAAAAGAAAAAAGGTACAGTAGATAAGTGTATCTGTTGGTTCTAAAAAATTAGTATAGATATTATCAAGTTCAAAAAGCTTCATTGCATTAAGGATACTTAAAGCAGAAATAATTAGTAGTAAAAGTGCTAATATTCTTGGCAGTACTTTTCTCATATGTACCCTAGCCAAATAATGATATCTCACCGATTTATTTCTCTCCTGAAATTTATAATGTTGATTAGGAACAAATCCAATTAAGTTAGAAAACGAAATATCCTTATAATTATAATAGTAGAAATACTTTGGTATATTCCAGATTAAAAATGCTGAAACCATAAGTAAGAAAAAATACAAAGGTACTTCAAACAAAAAGGCATCTGCTTGATTAAGAATTAGCAATAAATCTATAGTCTGAGGAAAATGCCATAAAGCAAAATATAAAGCTAAAATAAGGAAGAGGCTAATTAGGTTATTAGATAACTCGCTTAACAGTATTTTAAACCATATACTAAATTGTTGAAAAAACAACAACAGTTTTACCATTTCTGAAATAATTTAGGTTTTAAGAATAAGAATATAAATCTAATGAATAAAACGAATACTCATATCTAAAAGTATTTTAATTTATTATTCATTAAAAAACAAACAAATATGGGGGTTACTTTTAAAAAATGTTAAAGAAAACTAAAAAAGATAATTTTATTAAACTACCTGTAATTAGAGGGGCATACGTGATTTTCACCTCTTAATCACAAATAAAAATCAATATTAAACTCAAAAAATTTACGTTTTTCGCATAAAATGTTGTATATTGTCGTTGATTTTGTGTTTTACACCGATAAAAAATCATTTAAAGTAAGTTATTACTTACAAAATTGAAGTTCAACCCCAAAACCAAACTTTATGAAAAAATTTCTACCCTTATTAGCCTTGTTATTAACAAGCATAACATTTGCAAATACTAAAATTGACATTTCTTATAAGTTAATGTCGGTAACAGAAAACACTGTAGTTGATGGTTTGGACGAAAATTCTGAAGAAGGTGTTATTTTCATTACAGAAAGTTTACATCTTGAAGCTGGAGTACGTATTAAAGTAAGAAACGCTTGTTTAATAATTCTAGGTGATTTAACAGGTAATGGTATTATTGACATTGATGATACAGCTACCGTAACCTTAGAAGGAGAAGAGCAAGGAAGAATTACTTTTATCAATAGATTTTTGGCAGATGATACCTGTCAACAAACTACAGATCAAAAAACTTTTAAACATATAAAAGAAGTTCCTCAAGGACTTAAATATAGTCTATACAACATGTCTGGAAGATTACTAGACAAAGGAGAAGTAGATGATTATATTCAAAATTATATAGACCCAAAGACCTATTTAATTAAAATAGATGGATACAAATTAAAAAAGATAATTTTCAAAATGTGATTTAATCATTAAAAGTAAGGTTTAAAATCCACGGCAATCCCCTGTCGTGGATTTTTTTAAAAATACTCTAATCTCCCGTTATATAAACCCTTAAAACATTGCTTAATATTTCAAAAAAAAACTATATTTAGCATGTATTCTCCCTAAGCTTCCCTAAATACTGCCAGTTTTTTAGATAATAAAGAACGTAAGAGCCCAACCAAAATAATTATTATGGCACAAATATCATGGTTCAAATCTGAAGCGGCTAGATATACTTTTTATGGGATATCTTTTGGGTTTGCATTTCCTATTCTCGCCACAAGTATTGATATGGCTAGGCTTGATCTCGAATTCTCATGGCAATCTATCGCTTATGTACAAAGAAATTTTCCTATTCATTACATCATAGATACTGCTCCTCTATTTCTAGGCCTATTTGCTATGTTTGGAGGTAGAAACCTAGATAAATTAAAAGAAAAAAATCAACAAATCTTAAAAGCCTCAAAATTTAAACAAGAGTTCCTGGCCAATATGAGTCATGAAATCAGAACTCCCATGGTTGGAGTTATAGGTATGATTGATTTGCTTTTTAATACTACAGAACTTAATGATCTTCAGAAAGAATATGTTAGTACAATTCATCAATCCTCTCATAATTTATTAGAAATCTTAAATCAAATTTTGGATCTATCAAAAATGGAAGAAGGAAAATTTAATTTATCCCCTACTCCCATTAATCTTAAAAAGCTAATCCATCAAAATGTAGATCTCTTTTTGGCCACCGCAACGGCTAAAGAAATTAATTTAATTCCAAAATATTCTGAAGAATTACCCGAAAATATAATGGCAGATGGTAATCGCTTAAATCAAGTTATTTCTAACCTTATTGGTAATGCCATAAAATTTACTAATAGCGGAGAGATCCATATACAAGTTTCTGTAGTAGCTCAAAAAAATGATTATTTAACTATTAAAGTAGAAGTGATCGACTCTGGTATTGGTATTGGTAAAAAAGATCAGGGAGCGCTTTTTAGTCGTTTCAGTCAATTTAATGAAGCATCAATTCTCTCGGGACAAGGAAGTGGACTAGGGCTTTCTATATGCAAAAAACTAGTGGATCTAATGCAAGGCAAACTTGGTGTAAAAAGTGAACTCGGAAAAGGCAGTAATTTTTGGTTTACTTTTAAAACAAATATCATCGATACATCAATTTCTATAAAAGAAAATAAAGTACCTACCCGTGTAAAGAAATATAAATATGGTTTACATGTACTGCTAGTAGAAGATTCTGAAACCAATATACTGGTATCTAAACAAATTCTAAAATATCTTGGTTGTACTGCAGATATAGCAAAAAATGGAAGACAGGCAGTCGACATGTTTAAAGAAGATACTTATGACCTTATTTTAATGGATATCAATCTACCCGAACTTAATGGTGTTGAAACTTGTAATCTAATTCGTAAAAACCACAAAAAAGTTCCCCCGGTAATTGCATTAACCTCTAATGCATTACCCGGTGATGCAGAGCGCTTTATCGCCAAAGGCCTGGATGATTATATCACTAAGCCCTTTACTACAGAAATTTTGAATATTAAACTCAAAAACTGGTTCGGAGATCATTACGGGTATCATTAATTGTATTTGAAGTAATCCAAAATTTAACAAAAGCTACTGTTTTAACGTATTGACATCAAATTTCTTCGGTAAAATTTCTTACCTTGTAATATAGGATTAAGCTCTTTAAAAAAGAAATTACAACCAAAAAACTCGAGCTATGAACAAAAAAAGTATTTTTTTTCACAATAGATATACCACCTTTCTATTGTTTATTTTGCTAACTATCTCATATTCTGCTCACATACAAGCATTCACTTATTTTCAGGATAGTAGTCAAGATAATACCAATTATAATGAGTACAAAGGATATATACTCGATAGTGAAAACAAAAGGCCTCTAATATCTGCATCTATTGAAGTAAATGAAACTAATATTTCTACAGTTACAAATGATGAAGGAAAATTTTCGTTAAAAGTTCCTAAGGATATGGCTAATAGAAAAATAACAGTCTCTTATCTTGGATATAGAGATAAAGTAATTATGTTATCCAAATTTAATGGTAAAGAGTTAAAAATAAAACTCAATATCTCTATTACCGAATTATCCGAAGTTAATATTGACCCAAAGGATCCAAATGCACTTATACGTGAAGTAATAAAGAGAAAAGGGAGTAATTATCTTAATGAAAAAAGTATCATGACTGCTTTTTATAGAGAAACTATCAAAAAACGCAGAAGCTATGTATCGCTTTCAGAAGCTGTGGTAGATGTCTATAAAAACCCTTATGAATCGACAAAAACAGATATCATTAAACTTTTTAAAGCTAGAAAAAGTGCCAACTATAAAAAATTAGACACATTAACATTAAAATTACAAGGAGGGCCTACCAGTACACTTTATATTGATGTGATGAAAAACCCTGAGATTCTTTTTACTAAAAGTATGACTGATTTTTATGTTTTTAGTTTTGATAAGTCTACAAAAATCCATGATCAATATATTTATGTATTAAATTTTAAACAACGTCCATACATAAAAGAACCATTATATTATGGGAAATTGTATATAGATGCAGAAACATTAGCAATGACCAAAGCTGTCTTTAGTCTTAATATGGAAAATAAAGAAGAGGTTAGTAAAATGTTTGTTAGAAAAAAACCGAAAAAAGCAAAAGTATACCCTACCCAGGCATCTTATACAATTGATTATCGTCAAAAAGATGGAAAATGGTATTATGGTTATGGAAGAATTGATCTTGTCGTAAAAATTAACTGGAAGAAGAAATTATTTAATTCAGTTTATAAATTAAATGTAGAAATGGCGGTAACAGATTGGAAAAAAAATATCAATAATGAAACCGTTAAAGTAAGAGATCAATTAAAATCTTCTGTAGTAATTAGCGATGAAGCGTCGGGGTTCTCTGACCCAGTATTCTGGGGTGAATATAATGTTATAGAACCCGAAAAATCTATAGAATCAGCAATCAAAAAAATAAAAAGACAACTGCGAAAATTAAACTAAAAACAGAACAATTTGCAATCTAAAAAGAGTATGTTTTTCATACTCTTTTTTTATTAAACTCGTAGCATTAATCTAGTAATAGATAAAATTCACTCAACAATTTTATTATTTTTACACCTGGGAAAACAAAAAGATTGCAACAATAAGCAATCTAAAGAAGTCAATTAAGTTATATCGTTAAAATCATCTAATGAAAAAAATACAGAGTTTTGTACTTTTTTACATACTCACTTGCGTAGTTTATACACAAAAACGTATGGATTCTCTTGCTGTTAGAGAAGATTTTAGGATTTTTGAAAATATCCTTAAAAAAGGACACCCCAGTTTATATGAATATATTGATCAAGATTCTTTGGAATATATTTTTGAAGTCACAAAAGAATCCCTAACTACAACAGATTCTGATATAAAATTATATCAAAACATGCTGGATGTTACAGATAGAATAAAAGATGGACATCTTTCATTTTTTGCTCCCAATACCATAAAAACAGATCAATATTATTTCCCTTTGATTCTTAAACTAATAAATACAGAGTTTTATACCGATACCGATGATTTTGATATCCCGATAGGCTCAAAAATTAATCGAATCAATGGAAGAAAAACTTATAAAATTTTACAACACCTAAAGAAATACGTACCAAGTGACGGCTATAATCTCACTCGAAAATATAGAGAAATAGAATTGAAATTCGGGTTATACTTTGCATATGAATATGGTATTGAGAAAAAATTTAGCATCGACTATACAGAACCAGATGGTGCAGAAAAAAATAAAATATTACCAGCAGAATCTTTTGTAAACGTAAGACTTAGAAACACCAAGCGTAATTCTTATTTTGCTTCATATCATAACCAAGAAAACAGTTTTGACTACTTTGATACATTTATCAATAACAAAAGCCCTTTTGTGTATTACAAAGAAGACTTAAATACGGCCGTCGTAGTGGTCAATTCATTTAGAGGAGATCTCAGAATTTTTAAATCTAATCTAACAAAAATCTTTAAAGAAATTAATAAAAAGAAAATTAGTAATCTTATCGTTGATGTTCGACAAAATGATGGAGGTTTTAGATCTAATGCAGTACATTTATTCTCATTCATCACCAACAGTGTATTTAAACAGATAACTAGTGAATATGTGGCTTCACTTACTGTTCCCGAACGAAAACATGTCACCAAGACCTATCTTAGTGAAAAGCATTTTTTAAAAGATAAGTTTTATAACCATCCTATATATGATGGATGGAAACTAATTTTTGATGATATGGAAGCTCTTATGGTTCCTGATAAAGATAGATTTCGAGGAAACGTATATGTGCTCGCGGGGGGAGCAACTTTTTCTGCCGGATCTGCCTTTGCATTAAATGTTAAAAATGACCCTAACATTATTTTGGTAGGAGAAGAAACCGGTGGTGGATATCACTTTTCTAATGGAGAGTTTCCTGTATATTACGAATTTCCTAATTCCAAAATAATTATGGTAATGTATATGGAAAAAATCAACCATTATGTAATAGACAAAAGAGTTCTTAAAGGGTCTGGTGTACTCCCAGACAGGCAAACTATATTTTCTATTGATGATCTAATCTCTGGCAGAGATCCTGACCTGGATTATGTGCTAAAATTGATTCGGGGGTAAGTAAAATCACCCAATATATGTATTTACACTGGTGACTAACTCGCAAGAATTATGCAGCATTTGCTTAAATCTTAACGCAAGGTGTTCATCGTTAAACTTCATCGCCTCACTAATACTGTTAGACAATACCAGTTCACCGATAAGATATTCAACAAAATAACTTTGATCATCTGTTAGAAGTACATATTCTGTCATACGATAATTTATTTTCCGAACTATATTTTATAATGGTACAACCTCATAAAGTTCGAAGGTAAAAATAAGTTTAAAACCTGCTCAAAAAGATAAAAGAGCAGAATACTTTTACACAGAAGTATTAACAATTTCATCTTACACTTAAGTCATAAATATTATTGTACATTCTAATACCATCTTGATTGTTTATCAATTTTTAAAAATTCTAAATGGTATTTACTTACTACAAATACTTTAAATTTGTTATTGCACTAAAAAAGTAATCCTATATGTCAGTAGACAAACTAGCAAAAGCCTACATTAGTATTGATAAAGCAAATGCAAAAGACCCAAATAAGGAAAAAGTAAATGATGTATTTGTTCCCAAAGAATTAATCTATGGGCAACGAATGACTGATACTATTGAAAAGTTTGAACCAAATGCTCCCGAAGCTCTTAAACTTGCTGCACGATCGCAGCATATTTGCAGGTGGGAAATCCCTCGCAAAAATTATGCAATGGATCGTATTGGTTATTTAAAATGGAGAGAAGAACTAAAAAAATTTCATGCATTAAAAGCCTCAGAGATTCTCGATGAGGTTGGTTATGATATAGAAACGATTAACCGGGTATCTTTTTTGATTCAAAAGAAAAAATTAAAAAAAGATCAGGATACACAAACTTTAGAAGACGTGATCTGTCTCGTTTTTCTTAATTTTTACTATGAAGATTTTCTGACTAAACATACCGATCAAAAAGTAATAGATATCCTTCAAAAAACCTGGCGTAAAATGTCTGAAAAAGGTCACGAATCTGCACTACAACTTTCCTATTCAGAAAAAGCTTTAGACTTAATTAAACAAGCATTGAGTAAAGATTCCTGACCTATATTAAAGTTTAGCTTTTTTTTTAATGACTTCGTTGCGATAGTAATCAATAATTCCATCAATGGGTCTTCTTACGATATTACCAACTTTTAGGTGATATGGCCATACTGCTGCTCTTATAATATCTTCACTAAAATGAGCTATCGAACCAATAAAGTGTATAGGTACATGTTGTGATTCTGGAAAACACAGGACCCTGGTCTCTATAAACTCCTGAATACCTTCGGTAATAATTTTATAAAAATAGCCGTTGCGCTCACTGGTAAAAATAAATTCTGCAAAAGAAGCCAAATATGTATTAGGATTTTCTCTTTTGTATAAGTTTTCTTTAATTGAATCTGAAGAAAGGTCAAAACGTTTTTCAAATTCTGATGCTATTTCGGGAGGCATTCTTTTATAGTAATAATCGCGTATTAGTTTTTTTCCAAAGTGATTTCCACTAGCCTCATCCATAAGAATATACCCCAGAGAATCTACCGACATATGAATATCTTCGCCATCAAAGTAACAACTATTAGATCCTGTCCCTAAAATACATATAATCCCTGGTTCTGTTGTAGCGGCATACACTGCTGCAACCATATCTTCTTTAACGATAACTTCTGCACCAACAAAAAAGTCCTCAAAGACTTTTTTCAACATTACTGCTGGTTTTTTTGTACCGCATCCTGCTCCATAAAAATGAACAGTATCAATTTTATCTTGATAGGAAGAAAGTTTGTCGTTTTTTCTAACTCTTTCTTCTAAGAGAGATTTTTCGAATACAGCAGGGTTTAACCCTTCTGTACGGGTTTTAAAAACGATTTCTCCTACATCATCCAGAAGAATCCAATCGCATTTAGTAGAACCGCCATCAGCTAATAAAATCATTTAAAAAATTTGTTATGTGGTTAGCAAATAGAATAAATACTAACATTTATTCTTTTGAATTTAATATGCTATCATCTCGAGCGTAATCGAAAACTATTAATTCTAATTACTATTTTTTAATTACGCTCAGATAGCCAATACTATACGTTATATAATACTTTATAAATTACCTACATGCATTGATAAATCAACCAACTTAGTAGAATATCCAAATTCATTATCATACCAGGATATCAGCTTAAAGAAATTCTCATTCAGTGCTATTCCTGCATTAGCATCAAACACAGAAGTTTGTGATTCTCCCACAAAATCCTGAGATACTACAGCTTCTTCTGTATATCCGAGAATACCTTTTAATTCATTTTCTGAAGCTTTCTTTACAACAGCCTTAAGTTCTTCATAAGAAACCGACTTTTTAGTTTTTACAGTAAGGTCTACTACAGAAACATCTACCGTAGGTACTCTAAATGCCATACCTGTTAATTTTCCTTTTAAAGCAGGAATCACTTTGGTAACTGCTACTGCGGCTCCTGTAGTAGAAGGAATAATGTTATTTAATGCGCTACGTCCTAATCTATAGTTTTTTCTCGACGGAGAATCTACCGTAGATTGTGTAGCTGTAGAAGCGTGTACTGTGGTCATCAACCCTTCTTCTATACCAAAATTATCATCTATAACTTTTGCTAACGGAGCTAAACAATTTGTAGTACATGAAGCATTAGAAACAATGGTATCAGAAGCTTTTACATCGTTATGATTTACTCCCATTACAAACATTGGAGCATCTTTTGAAGGAGCAGAAATCACTACTTTCTTAGCTCCTGCTTTAAGATGAGCATCTGCCGTCCCTAATGTTGTGAAGATTCCTGTACAATCCATAACTACATCTACTCCTACAGCACCCCATTTTAGATCTTCTGGATTACGTTCGGCGGTTACTCGAATTTCTTTTCCATTGACAACAAGGTTACCATTTTTGACTTCGATAGTCTCATCAAATTTCCCGTGTACCGAATCATATTCTAATAAATAAGCTAAATGCTCTACATCTAATAAGTCATTAATCGCTACTATCTCTACATTATCACGTTTAGAAGCAATTCTAAAAGCAATTCTTCCAATTCTACCGAAACCGTTAATTCCAATTTTTAACGTACTCATATTTAAAAATTTAGTTGTTTTATTAATTTATACTGACTGTGGTTATACTATTCAAAATTATACAGAAGTGATGTCTGCTACTTTTATCAATCCATCATGTTTATGAGGTCTTTTATCTAATGCAGTTTTAAGAGGTACAATAGTAACCACCTTATGAACAATCCCAATCATTACTTCACTTTTACCATCTAATAATGCTTCGACTGCTCCTACTCCTAGTTTACTGGCTAATACACGATCATAACAACTTGGTGGTCCACCCCTCTGGATATGCCCTAATACAGATACTCTTACTTCGTAATCATTAAGATTTTCTTCGACATATTCTCCTAGCTCAAAAATATTCTTGCCCGATTTATCCCCTTCTGCTACTACAATAATACTAGAGGTTTTCCCAGTTTTCTTACTTTTTCTTAGCGATTCTATAAGTCGCTCTACTCCCATATCTTCTTCGGGAATTAAAATTTCCTCTGCTCCTGCTCCAATTCCGGCATTTAAAGCGATATCTCCTGCATCACGCCCCATTACTTCGATTAAAAACAATCTATTATGAGAACTTGCAGTATCTCTAATCTTATCAATTGCCTCTACTACCGTATTTAAGGCGGTATCGTATCCTATAGTATAATCTGTACCGTTAATATCATTATCGATAGTGCCCGGGATACCTACTACCGGAAAATTAAATTCTTCTGATAATTTTAAAGCTCCTGTAAAACTTCCGTCACCACCAATTACAACAAGTGCATCGATACTATTTTTAACCAGATTTTCATATGCTTTCTGCCTGCCTTCTATAGTTCTAAATTCTTTTGAACGGGCAGATTTAAGAAAAGTTCCTCCTTTATTTATAACATTACGAACAGATCGTGCATTTAATACTTCGACTTCATTATTAATAAGACCTTCATATCCTTTATAAATACCAAAACATTTTACATCGTAATAGCTACACGCCCGAACTACAGCACGAATTGCTGCATTCATTCCGGGAGCATCTCCTCCCGAAGTTAGTACGGCTATATTTTTAACTTTTTTTGTCATTGAGCCAAATCTATCGTTATTGATAGTAATAACCTAATTTGCCCAAAAACTAAAACGTTTTCGGTTAATAAATTCAGCTTTTACTGACAAAAAATGCATTATTTTAACACATATTTCTACATTACATTAAAAATAAATTAATGTGCTTAAAATTGTAAAAAAATAAAAACGACCCGCAATAGCAAGTCGTTTTTGTAAATTAACACTACTAATTTTAAATATTCCTTATCGAGGATTATTTTACAAATTGCTTAGTAATTATCTTATCATCCTCTATATATACCTTTATGATATAGTTTCCTTTTGGTAATTTTTTAATGTTAATAGAGTTAGTAGTAGAAACACCTAATAGTCTAGAGTTTAGATCATAAATTTCACTCTTCTTGATGAAACCAGAATATTGGATAACTACTCTTTCCTTCCCAGGATTAGGGAACACCTTCAGGCTATTTATATTGGGTGTACCCGATTCTAAAGACATTTTATTTTCTTCGGGGCCATTAGCTCCAGAAAATATTTCTCCTGTAGAACTTCCTGTTGCAGATTTACCACAATCCTTCATTTCTATTCCGGTCCATCTAATTACCCATTCTCTATTCTTTGCTGTACTTGCTCTTAACGGGTTTGGAAAATTAAGTGATCCAACCGTTGGCAAATCAGAAGGTGCATCTGCCCATCTTAGATATATTCTAAATCCTGTAGGCGTAGCATTATAAATAGACGAGGTCCCAGAGATATACCAATGAAATCCTTTGTTGCCTATAGACTCCAGAGTTACTAAATAATGTGGAGTTGTTTTAAAAGCACATGCTGTGGTATTTACATCAACATAGATTCCTGTTGTGTTATAATTAACCCAATCATTTGGGGAGGTAACACCTTGTCCCATTTTTATTTGCCCTTGCACTACCACAAGGCAAAAAATAGCTAAAATTGTTAAAAAAATAGTTTTAAGAGATTTCATAATAAAAGGTTTTAAGAATTAAAAAAGTGAGTTGTTTTTTTTATTTGTTTGGTATAAAACAACGTTCTTCTAAGATACTACAAACCTCAAAAATTAGCATATGGAATAACAGTAAAAAAAAGAACAAATCTCCTTATTTTTTAATTCAAAAAACATATTAATTACATAATAATCAGATATTTAAAACAAACAAACAATGCATTCAGAATTAGACCTACAGTTGATATTTAACATTTTATTAACTCATAATTTCCCCAAAAACAACTTGCGTTTTAGTTCTAAATCCAATACCTATATCATTCTTCAATCAAAATCTGATATTGCCATGCGGTAAACTCATATGCTGCACCAGATGATGCTTCTATGATTTCTCCGGAAAGGTAATCTGTAAACTTTCCTTCATATGCCAAAGTAAACTTTATGGGCTGCTTTGTCATATTTGCAATAAAGATCACTTTATGACCGTCTTTTTCTCTTAAAAATGCTAATACACCAGTATCTTCAGAAGTTTTAATACGAGTATATGAAGCGGCATTTTTACCACCATGCAATGCTGGGTTTGTATTTTTTAATGCTCCTAATTTTTCATATAACGGGAAAAAATTGCCTTGTTTTTTTATAATCGTATCTTTTTCAAAAAACAAAAGACGTTTATCCATATCATATTCCTGTCCAGAATAAATCAAAGGCATACCAGGTGCAAGGTATGTAAGTGCTGCTAACATCTCTTTTGCATCTCCCATTCTTTCTTGTACAGTACCGTTCCAGGAATTTTCATCATGATTTGATGTAAAGTTCATTAAAATATCATCTTTTGCATACATGGTATCTATCTGGACCATTCTTTTATCCCATTCAGCAACATTAGCTTTTCCCTGAGCAATATCATTCATTTTATGATGAGTATCCCACCCATATCCCATATCAAATGCATTTTCTAATAACTCGGGCTCCCAACCTTCGGCTAACATAAATACGGGTTTAATCTTTTTAAACTCTGCTATGGTTTTATCCCAAAAATCTACAGGAACCATTCCCGCCACATCACATCTAAAACCATCTACACCTTCTTCTTTTAACCAATACAGCATATCATTTTTCATCTGCTCACGCATTTCTTGATTGTCATAATTAAGATCTGCTACATCGGTCCAATCTGTACCTTCGGTATGCGTGATAGCACCATTTTTATCTTTGGTGTAATATTCGGGATGTTCTTTTAACCAAATATGATCCCAGCCGGTGTGATTAGCTACCCAATCCAAAATCACATAAATCCCATTATCATGCGCAGTTTTTACTAATGCTCTAAAATCTTCGATAGTACCAAATTCTGGATTCACCTTTGTATAATCAGATACGGCATAATAACTTCCTAATGATCCTTTACTTTTGGTTGTAGAGATAGGATATATCGGCATTACCCATACTACTTTAACGCCCAGTTTTTTAAGAACAGGAATATCTTTGGTAAATGCACTAAAAGTACCTTCTTCAGAATATTGACGAATATTTGCTTCATATATAACTGCATTTTCCATCATAGCGTCGTTAACCGGTGAAAGTGCTTCTTTTATGACCTCCTGAGTTTCAGTCTTGGCAGTAGTTTCTTCTTTTGTTGTCTTTCCGCAGGAAAATAGAATTCCGATTACTGTAAGACTTAAGATTATCTTTTTCATTTAATTAAATTTATAGGTGGTTATTTGTGGTTATATTTTATTTTAAATCCAGTATCATTGATGTTTTAGCAGGTATGCTAAAATCCTCGGTGATGTCTATATTAGAATCAGTAATAATATCGGTTCCTACACTATAGTTTTTCATACCTTCTTTGAATCGGGCAACGTCTAATTTTTGATCTTTTAGGCTATTATTAATAACTACCATTACGCTTTTCTCTTCATTATACCTGAAGTATACATATACATTATCAAAAGGAATAAATTGTAATAGTTTCCCGGTATGAATTACAGCTGCTTTTCGCCTCCATTTTAATACTTTGCTGGTAAAAGAATGAAATGCTTCCTGGTCATTAGTTCTTCCATTTTTGGTTTCTGAAGATAAAAAAGCATTTTTTGTATCTCCCGGCCATCCACCAGGAAAATCTCTGCGAATATCACCATCGCCTTTTTTATCGCGATTGCCCAACATACCTATTTCATCACCATAATAAATTTGAGGAATACCACGAGTGGTAAATATCAAAGTCATCACCATTTTATAAATATCAATATCTCCTTGATATATCTCATTAATACGATTCGTATCATGGTTTCCTGCGAATAATAGAATATTGTTGATATCTGGGTATAGAAAATCATTTGTAAAGTTATTATATGCTCTTATCATTCCTTTATCCCAGGAATTTTCGTCTTCGTTAAATAATACTGTAATGGCATCATGAAGCGTAAAATCCATTACCGATGGTAAGTGAGAATTGTAGTTATCGATAGCTCCGATTTTACTATTTTTTTGCCAGTATGCTATCTGCGCCTGATTGTGCATCCATACCTCTCCTACAATATTAAAATTAGGATATTCGTCCATAATTGCTTTGGTCCATTTGGCTATTCCATCTTTATCATTATAAGAATAGGTATCTACTCTAAAACCATCCAGATCTGCATATTCTATCCACCAAATTGCATTTTGGGTAATATACTTAAGCAACAAAGGATTACTTTGGTTCATATCTGGCATGGTAGTATCAAACCACCCATTCATACACCCTTTACTATCTATTTGTGAGGCATTATAATCAAATTGGGTAGTCATACGATAATTACTACGTCTGAAACCTTCTGGCCATTGGTGTATCCAATCTTTGGTTGGTAAATCCTTTATCATCCAATGCTTAGATCCCCAATGATTGGTTACATAATCCATAACCAGTTTCATATCCTGTTTATGCATTTCTGAGGCTAGTCGTTTATAATCTTCATTGGTTCCATATCTTGGATCTATCTTATACAAATCACTTTGCGCATAGGTATGATACGAATACGTTGGTTCATTATCTTCTAGTAATGGGGTACTCCATAATGCTGTAACTCCCAAATCTTTAAGATAACCCAAATGATCAATTACTCCTTGAATATCGCCTCCATGGCGCCCGCCGGGATTAGAACGATCTGCTTTTTCTACTGTATCCTTATGAGAATCATTCTCTGGATTACCATTTGCAAACCGATCCGGCATGATTAAATACATCACATCACTGCTATCAAAACCTTTTCTTTCTGCAGAATTTGCTCTCCTGGATTTAAATTGATAAGGTTGAGAAAATACTACATTACCATTCTCTTTAAAATCAATTGAAACTGTACCAGCTTCAACCTTTTTGGTATCCAGAGTTATAAACAGATAGTTTGAGTTTTCGGTTTTGGTAATATCGCTAATCGTTATGTCTTTACTCTCTACGCTATATTTAGCAATATCTTTTCCGTAGCACAGTATCTGAAGTTCGTCCTGCTGCATAGCACTCCACCAAAATGGAGGTTCCATTTTTTCTACCTGGGCTTGTGTTAAAGCAACCAGACAAAAGGAAAACAGAGCAATTAGTTTACTTTTCATTTTTATATATTTTGTATTTATAGAAATGTTTATATAATCACTTTTTTGAAAACAATCGGTCTAACAAAAAAGCATTACTGTTTCTATTAAGCAGAGTCGATAAAGTAGGGTTCATTCATCTTATTACAGCTCGACTCTGCTCTCTAGAAAAGGTTGGGGGGCAAAACTTATTACTAAAATCGATTTCTAAATAACAGGTTACACAGTTATTAAACTGTTCGGAGAAATTTTAAACTCCTTATTATCTACATAAATTAATAATTCCTTAGTACCTTCAAGAGTAAACGATGTTCCTTCTTGAGATACTTTTACTTTAAGGATTTGATTTCTGAAATTTACATTGAAGGTATACCCTTTCCATTCCTTAGGAATTTTAGGAGAAAAAGACAAGGTATCATTCTTAATTCTAAGTCCTCCAAATCCTTCGACAATACTCATCCATGTGCCTGCCATACTCGTGATATGCAATCCTTCTTCAACTTCTTTGTTATAATCATCCAGGTCTAGCCTTGAAGTTCTCAGGTAAAAAGTATAGGCCTGATCCATTCTATCTAAAGTAGCTGCCTGTATACTATGAACACATGGTGAAAGTGAAGATTCATGTACAGTAAACGGTTCATAGAAATCAAAATGTCGTGTTAATTCTTCTTTGGTAAATTGATCCTCGAACATATAAAAACCCTGAAGCGTATCTGCTTGTTTAATATAAGGAGAGCGCAATATTCGATCCCAACTCCACTTTTGATTAATAGGACGTTGTGACTTGTCTAAATTATCTACTGTAATCAATTCTTTATCCAGAAATCCATCCTGTTGTAAGTATACCTGGTATTTTTCTGAATATGGAAAATACATTTGACCAGCCACTTCTAACATTGCATTAATTTCTTCCTGATCTAAATTGGTCCTTTTTATAACCCTTTGATAGTCAATTGTATATTGGGTTTTTATTTTATCAACGTTTTCAATACAATACTCGATACACCATTTTGCCAGGTAATTTGTATACCAATTGTTATTGACATTATTTTCGTATTCATTAGGTCCTGTGACGCCAAGGATCACATATTTATTTTTTTCTGTAGAAAATGTCGCTCTTTGATGCCAGAAACGAGCAATCGCAATCATAACTTCTAATCCCTTTTCTGTAACATAAGTATAATCACCGGTGTACCTAACATAATTATAGATGGCGAATGTCATTGCTCCATTGCGATGTATTTCTTCAAAAGTGATTTCCCACTCATTATGGCACTCTTCGCCATTCATAGTTACCATAGGATATAATGCAGCTCCATTGGTAAAACCAAGTTTTTTTGCGTTCTCTATAGCTTTTTCGAGATGGTTATAGCGATAGGTTAATAGATTACGTGCTACAGCTTGATCTTTGGTAGCCATATAAAACGGAATACAATACGCTTCGGTATCCCAATATGTACTTCCGCCATATTTCTCACCTGTAAATCCTTTGGGTCCGATATTTAATCTTGCATCTTTGCCAAGGTATGTTTGATTGAGTTGAAAAATATTAAATCGGATTCCCTGCTGTGCTTTTACATCACCTTCGATTACAATATCAGCCATTTCCCATATGCTCGACCATGCCTTCTTTTGTAAATTTAAAAGTGTATTAAATCCAGATTCTGAAGCCTGCTTAAGTATAGCTTTGCTAGTCGCTTGCAGATCTTCTTCTTTATGATTAAGAGATACTGTATATCCTCCAAATTTTGTGAGGCCTGCTGTTTCTCCTTTACGAACCTGAACAGTATATTTTAAATGTATATATGTACTGTTAGCTTCTACTTTTGGGGATATATCTTTTTGTATACTATTAACAAAAATCTGATTTGACATTCCTGTGCACACATGATAATCAGTCTTCATGGTTTTAGATAAGATATATGCAGTGTTTTCTTCGTGTGCCAGGTTATAGGTATCCCAAAACTTATCATCCCAGTTCGTATCCTCATTCATAATTCCCGAATCCAGATACGGTACTAATGTTATAGTAGCTTCTTGATTTACAGGAGTTACTTCATATTTAATTGCACCTACTTCATCCAGGTCCAAGCTTAGAAAACGTGTAGAAATAACAGATACTTCTATATTATTTGGTAAAACAGCATGAAACGAACGTTGATACCAACCTTCTTTCATATTTAATTCTCTTCTAAAATTGGTTACTGATTTACATGTATATAAATCCAGTTTCTCTCCATCAACTTCTATATCGATACCGATCCAGTTTGGTGCATTCAGTACTTTGGCAAAATACTCTGGATATCCATTTTTCCACCAACCTACTCTGGTTTTATCGGGGTAATACACTCCTGCGATATAGCTTCCCTGAAAAGTAGGACCAGTATATGTTTCTTCAAAATTGGCGCGCTGCCCCATTGCTCCATTACCAATACTAAAAAGGCTTTCTGATGACTTAACTCGTTCTACATCAAACCCTTCTTCAATAATTGACCAGTTATCTGGTTTTATATAATCCTGATTCATCTATTCTTTTTTATTCGTTTTTAGTAATCAGACCTGTATTGATATAGATCTGTCTAAAACATGCCATGAATTTTTTATCCTAAATCTTTAGGATGAATTGCTATGGCTTTTATATTTTACTAAACTTTTTTGGCCGTAACCAATTGATTTATAAACTCTTCTTTTATTTCTGTAAAATCTCTAAAAATGTAATCTGCCTCGTGTAGTACTTCTTGATTACCGATCCCAATACTAATCATATTGGCGATATTTGCAGCCTTAATTCCGGCAACAGAATCTTCGAATACAATACAGTTTTCTGGTGAGATTCCCAATGCTTTGGCACCTAATAAAAATACTTCGGGATCTGGTTTAGCGTTAGAAACATTAGTACCATCTACAATCGTATTAAACTTATCATAGAGTTGTACTTTTTCTAGAATCGCCCTGGCATTTTTACTTGCAGAACCCAAAGCTATTGCCTGGTTCTCTAAAATCAGATACTCTAATACTCTTGGTACATCGGGTAGGATTTCACTAGCATCCATCTCAGAGATATAAGTGAGATACTCTGTATTCTTTTCAGACATCAATTGACTAAATTTTTCTTCTGATATGGTTTTGTTTCCCCATTCCAGAATCTTTTCTAGCGATTGTACTCTACTCACTCCTTTAAGTTGTTCATTCTGTTCCTCAGAAAAAGAAATACCAAGGCTATCGGCAAGTTTTTGCCAGGCCTTAAAATGGTATTTTGCAGTATCTACGATTACACCATCGAGATCAAATATAAATGCTTTTTTCATTACTCTATCTCGCCTTTTGGGTTATACGTTATAGCATCTTTATTGACAATCAACAAATTACACATCCCTGCAATGATCAAACTTATTCCTGCCACCAACATTGCATTAATCGTTTCGTTTCCTATAAGTTTGTAGGCAAAATTAACCCCACCTACAGCTGCGACAATTTGAGGAATCACAATAAACATGTTAAATATCCCCATAATCACTCCCATTTTTTTAGGGTCTACGGCACTTGATAACATGGCATATGGCATCGATAGAATACTCCCCCAGGCAAAGCCTACCAAAGTAAAAGAGAGAAATAACCATTCTGGCGAAGGGATAAAATACATCGATATAAAACCGAGACCTCCTAAAACCAGAGATATCAGGTGAACCCATTTTCTATTAATTCTTTTTCTCGAAGTATAAAAAGTTAATATCAAAGCAAAAGCCATAGAAGACAATCCATATGTTCCCATATATCGACCAACTTCGTTAGACGATTTTTGAAATGCTGTATTTGCTTTTTCGAATGCCGCAGCCGATTCTTGAATTTCCATATTAAATGTTGATTCGATCGGTGCAGGAGTATTAAACACATGTTCTGTTAATGCCGGATTTGCAAGGCTCCACATAGTAAAAAAGGCAAACCAGCTAAAAAACTGAATAAGTCCTAGTTTTTTCATAGTAAGAGGCATACTTCCGATATTACTCAAAATATCAGGTATAAATTGGTTCTTTTTCTTCTTTTCTAGTTTAAATTCTTCCATATCCTCGGGAGGATATTCAGAAGTTGTAAAAACGGTATATAGAATACTGGCAAGAAAAACAAAAGCTCCAATAGCAAAAGCTATTTTTACCGACAGAGGGATTACACCGTTTGGAGCAGCATCACTTACCCCCATCTGAGAAATCATCCAGGGTAAATTACTGGCTACCCAGGTCCCAATACCTATGATAAGTGTTTGAGTAACAAATCCGTATGACCGTTGAGATTCTGGTAATTTATCTGCTACCAAAGCCCTAAAGGGTTCCATAGAAATATTTATAGAAGCATCCAGGATCCATAAAAATCCTGCTGCTACCCATAAAACCGGAGAATGAGGTACCAGAAACAAAGCTATAGAACTTAGTACTGCTCCTATTAAGAAATAAGGTCTGCGTCGACCCCATCTTGGGCTCCAGGTACGATCACTTAAGTATCCTATAATTGGTTGAACCAAAAGACCTGTCAAAGGAGCTGCAATCCATAATAAAGGTATTGCGTCTTTTTCTGCGCCTAAGGTTTGGAAAATTCTAGACATAAATCCGCCTTGCAATGCAAAACCGAACTGAATTCCCAGAAAACCAAAACTCATGTTCCAAATTTCCCAGAAACTTAATTTACGCTTGTTCATCAAGTAAATGTTTAATTATTACTATGATAAGCGAAACTACTTATCAAAACTTATTTTAGTAGAAAGTGAAAATATAAGTCTTGATCGAGGTCAAAGATATTATAATTTTTGAATTAAAATAGCCTCTCCTTATTTTTTTGTCGATTTTCTTTCAATCAGACTTGTATCAATAATAACTGTTCTATACTCCTCTGTTACAGCATCATCCCCTTCTAATTTATCGATAAGAAGTTTTGCTGCTCGTATCCCCATATCTTCTCCATGTTGGCTTATCGTAGTTAAGCTTGGGATAAAATGTTTAGAAAGAATACCATCGGTAAAACCAATAATAGCGATATCATCAGGAACTTTTTTGCCTTGTGCATCAAGAACTTTGGCTGCTGTAACTGCAAATAATTCATTTACTGCAAAAACAGCATCTATATCCTTATCCAGTAAGAAATCCGAAATTTCGGCTTCACAATTATCGATATCCTCTATTTTAAGAATAAGCTCTTCTTTTTCAGGAATATCATAAGCTCTTAATGCTCTTAGATACCCATTAGTTCTTAATTTACCAACACTTATATAATCTACCGTAGTAAGGATGGCTATTTTCTTACATCCAATAGAAAGCAGGTGATTTGTAGCGGTTTGAGCTCCTTTGGCATCATCTATAATCACTTTATCACATACGACCTCATCAATAATTCGATCAAAAAGTACAACGGGCATCCCCTGGCTCATGGTCTCTTCGATATGATGATAATCTTTTTTAAGCTGTGTTTCTTTGGCTACAGACAGGATAAATCCATCGGCACTCCCACTGGCCAGCATTTCTAAGTTAATAACCTCTTTATCAAAAGAGTTATTCGAAGAACATATGATTACATTGTACCCTTTTTCATTTGCTACCTTCTCTACCCCGCCAATTACAGTCGTAAAAAAGTGATGCACAATTTCTGGAATAATAACACCTATGGTCTTAGTTTTTCTATTCTTAAGACTTAACGCTATATTATTAGGTTTGTAATTGTATAGCTTGGCAAAGGCTTTTACCTTTTGCCTGGTATCTAAACTTATCTCTGCACTATCTTTTAATGCTTTAGATACTGTAGAAATAGAAACATCCAGCTCCTTTGCTATTTGTTTTAATGTAACTTTTCTCTTCATCCTTGTTCCTTTTATTGTTTTATCATCAGATCAACCTGGAAATGTACTACAAAAACATCTTGAATTATCCTAAATCAAGATGTATAGCCTTTTCATTATTCGTATCTTTTAAAAGTCATTTGAACTTTTATTTCTGGGCTGCAAAAATGCATTTTGCACCCTAATTTCATTTTTTTTTCACACCGTAGCTATGGCTATGCTATTCAAAAATGGATTTATTATAGCACAAAAGTCTATTTTTTCGCTTCCATACAAAAAGTTCAAAATGACTTTTTAGTTAAAAATCAAATGTAAGCATCAAAATATGCCATATGGCCAGAATTATACTTAAAATTTTGATAGAATTCTAAAAGTTTTCCACACGCAAACGTTTGCGTAAGGTTCGGACTACAACTTGACAAAAAATTAACACAAAATTTACATACTTTGGTTGCAGAAAGTGAAAATATAAGACGTAAAACAATCAAAAACTAATTTAATTTTATGAAAACATTTACCAAAAGCGCATTGTTTTTATTATGGTTGATACCAATGAGCTTTTTTGCACAGTCAACTGTTAATGGGACAGTTACTGATGCTGGAAGTGGTCAGCCCATTCCTGGTGTAAATATCATTGTTAAAGGAACCACAAACGGAACAACTTCTGATTTTGATGGTAACTATACTATAAACAATGTTAACAATGAGGATATTATTGTATTCTCTTATGTTGGATTTATACCTCAAGAAATGGTATATAGTGGTCAGGCCACTATTGCTATCACATTAGAAGAAGATGCTGCAGAACTCGAGCAGGTAGTACTGATTGGGTATGGTGCAACCAGAAAGAAAGATCTAACAGGATCTGTTGCTTTGGTTACATCAGAGGATTTCAATACGGGTAACAATGTTACTCCCGAAAATCTATTTAACGGTCGAGTTGCAGGTGTATCCATTAACACTAACGGTGGTCCTGCCGCTAATTCTGAAATCAGAATCAGAGGTGGCGCATCACTAAACGCATCTAATGATCCACTAATTGTTGTAGATGGCTTACCTCTAAATGATCCAGGAGATTTAGCCAATGGTTCAAGATCTATTCTTTCTTCAATCAACCCCAACGATATTGAATCTTTTTCTATCCTTAAAGATGCATCGGCAGCTGCTATCTACGGTAACCGTGGTGCAAATGGTGTGATCATTATCACCACCAAAAAAGGGAAAAAGAACTTACAGATCAGTTTAGATTCTAAAACCAGTGCCACTCGTGCGCATGAAACAGTAGATGTTTTTTCTGCAGATGAGTATAGAGCATTTATCGCAGAAAATTTTCCTACTCGTGTTGCTGATTTAGGTACTGCAAACACAGATTGGCAGGATGAGATTTACAGAACGGCTTTTTCTACAGATCATAACTTATCTGTAAGTGGTTCTCTTATGCAAGTCTTACCTACGAGGGTTGCCATAGGAAGATCAGATCAGGAAGGACTTAGAAAAACATCTAAATTTGAGAGAACTACAACATCTCTTTCTTTAAATCCAAGGTTATTTAATAATCACCTAAAAATAGACGTAAACGCTAACTTAAACTTTGAAAAAAACCGGTTTGCGCCTGGTGTAGAAGGGGCGGCTATTACTTTTGATCCAACTCAGCCAGTCCTTGACTCAAGTTCTCCTTACGGAGGTTTTTTTGAATACCGAGATTCTAGTACTGGATTTGCCTCAAACAACGTTCAGAGAAACCCTCTGGCTCAACTATTACAAACAAAAGAGATCGCTAATGTAAGACGGTATTTTGGGAATATAAAACTAGACTATCAATTACACTTCTTTCCCGATATACGCGCTGTAGTAAACCTGGGAATAGATGATAGCGAAACAGACAGATTCCAGGAACGTTCTACCGAAAGTGCAACCGGTTTTAATGCTACACAAGGAGAATTTTTAGGTTTTAAATCAGATACAGATCTGTTAGTAAAAAACCGACTTCTGGATGCTTACCTTACCTATAACAAAACTCTTGGTCGATTAGACATCGAAGCAACAGGAGGATACTCTTATCAAAAATTCGAATTAGATAAGTATGAAACAGGAGATCAACGTGATCCAGGTAATTTCCCAGAAAGAACCATTGATCCAGACGAGGTATTACTAGCATATTTCTTAAGAACCAACTTAAAATTTAATGACAGATACTTTTTAACCGCATCTATACGTAGAGATGGTACTTCTCGATTCGGAGAAGACAACAGATGGGGGTATTTTCCTTCGGCATCTTTTGGATGGCAAATAAGCGAAGAAAACTTCCTTAGAAACTCTTCTACCGTAAGTAATTTACGATTACGTTTAGGATATGGTATTACTGGTCAGCAAGATATTGATCAAGCTTATGCATACTTAGAGCGATACAGAAGAAGTAGTCCTCTTACACAATATATCCTTGATGGAGAGCTCATCAATATTGTACAGCCACAATTTAGAAATGAAGATATCGAATGGGAAAAGATAACCGAATATAATATCGGTTTAGACTACGGTTTCTGGAACGATAGAATTAGTGGTGCAATCGATGTGTTTAGAAAAGAATCCGATGATTTACTTTCTCAGGCGCCGATTCCCGATGCTGCCAACTTTTCTAACCAGGGATTTCAGAACATAGGTAAGTTTATAACAGAAGGTATAGAGTTTTCTATTAATGCAGATGTTATTAGAAATAGCAACCTAAAATGGAATGTAAGCTATAATGCAACATTTATAGACCGAGAAATAGAAAGTCTGGCATTTGGTCAGGATATCTTAACCACTGGTATTGGTGGCGGTACAGGTAATACTATCCAGATACATAGACAAGGAGAGGCTCCGTTCTCGTTCTTTACCTATGCACAAATTTATGATACCAATGGCAAACCTATAGAAGGTGCATATGCCGATCTTAATGGTGATGGAATCATTAATAATAATGACCGATATATTTCTGGTAAAGGTACTCCAGACTTAATCATGGGGCTTCAATCTAGTGTAAGCTATAAGAATTTTGATTTTAGCTTTAGTATGAGAGCTAATATCGGTAACGAAATTTATAATAATGTTGCTTCTTCAAATGCACAACGAGGTAATATATTTAGAACCGTATTTAACAATACACCATCATCAATAGTAGATACTAATTTTCAGAATACTTCAGATGTTATTCTTTCTGATTATTATATAGAGGATGCTTCTTTTCTACGAATGGATAACATTACATTAGGGTATACGCTTAGAGATCTTATGAAAGGAGTATCCAGTCTTCGATTATGGGCTGGAGTGCAGAATGCATTTGTTATTACGGATTATTCTGGGCTAGATCCCGAAATTCAAAATAACGGTGTAGATAATACTATTTTCCCTAGAGGAAGATCACTCTTACTAGGATTAAATTATAAATACTAAAAAATTAAGAAATGAAATTATATAAGATTTTTTTATACACATTTCTATCCATAGGTATCTTCACCTCTTGCGAAGGGGATTTGGATATCGAATTAGAAGATGATGATGATTTACTAGCGAGTGATGTATTTAATACTCGAGAAGATTACCTTAAAGCTCTTGGCGGAGTATATGCAAACTTATCATTAGTTGGTCTTGATGTTGATGCTAGTGGTGACCCTAATCAATCCAATCTTGCTGGTATCGATGCCGGAACAAGTCAATATGTTCGTGGTTTATTTAGTATGCAAGACGTATCTACCGATGAAGTGATATGGACTTATGAGAATGATCCTGGGATTCGTGAGATCCAGAGAAATACATGGGATGCCAATAATGTTATTGTCCTAGGTTTTTGGGCGAGAGCAACATTTGAAATCTCTCTGGCAAATGAATTTTTACGCCAGACTACAGATGCCAAATTAGATGAGAGAGGTGTATCTGCAGCTCTTAGAAGTGAGGTTAGAACCTTTAGAGCAGAAGCTCGCGTATTAAGAGCATTAGCCTACTATCATCTTATGGATCTATATGGTCGCGCTCCTTTTGCAACAGAAAATGATCAGGTAGGGTTTATAAGAGTACCGGAAATTAAAGGTCAGGCGTTATTCGATTATATAGAAAAAGAACTTCTCGAAGTAAATGCAGACTTATTAGATATAAATCCTGGTCAAAACTATGCCCGTGCTGATAAAGGAGTGGCAAAAATGATTTTGGCCAAGATCTATCTAAATGCCGAAGTGTATTTAGGAGCAGGTAATGGTCGTTACTCAGAATGTGTACAAACAACCCAGGAGATTATTAATAGCGGATATTCACTAACCCCTAATTATCTGTATAACTTTATTGCAGATAATGATGCTAATGGTGCTCAAAACGAAATCATATTTCCTATTGTTGGTGATGGTGCAAACGTAAGAAACTTTGGTGGTGCATCAATCATCATCCAGGGACAACAAAATGCAGATGGTTTTAAACCTACTCCTGCTTCATTAGGAGTTCAAGGGTTTACTACACTATATAGAGCGAGAAAACAATTCTCTGAGCTATTTGTTACCGATCCGGTTTTTCAAAATGATGATAGAAATACGTTGGTGACTCAGGATATTAGTTCTGATCCGGCAAATACAGATCCTCCTGTAGACAGGCCTATCGAGATTGGTTCTGATTTCACAGATTTCTCTAAGGGATACCTGGTTTCTAAATATTCTAATATAAAGTCAACAGGTGAAGCCGGACAAAGCGCAAGATTTGTCGATACCGATTTTCCATTATTCAGGTTAGCAGATGCTTATTTAATGTATGCAGAGGCTCATCTTAGAAGTGGTGGCGGTGATCGAGCTACTGCTCTGGGGTATGTAAATGCCCTTAGAGAAAGAGCGTTTGGAGATGTGTCTGGAAATATTACAGATGCCGAACTCACCCTGGATTTTATCCTTGACGAAAGAGCACGAGAATTATATTGGGAAGCTCACAGAAGGCAAGATTTAATCCGATATGGTAAATATACCGGTGGGGCCTATAACTGGAGATATAAAGGAGGAACACCTAATGGGTCTTCAATCTCAGATAATTTTAAACTATTTCCGGTTCCGGCATCCAGTAGAGCTGCTAATCCTAATCTAGGACAGAATACTGGATTCTAAAACAACGATTACAAATTTAATTTACTCAGTCATGAAAAAAATATCAATACTACTATTTGCATGTATCGCTGCACTTTGCTTCAATGCGTGTGTAGAAGATGAAGAACCAACGTTTGTTATTCAAAACGAACAAACAGAAGGGCCTTTAATTGTAACCGCCAATTCTACAGTTAGTCTTGTTAAAGATTTAGAAGATCAACGCGCTTTTACCTTAGTTTGGGAAGATGCAGGATATAATATTAATACTCCTATCACCTATACTATAGAAGCCGGTTTAGGAGGTACAAATTTTGAAACAACCTTAGACCCTGCTGTTATTGCAACTACCAGTGATCGTTTTTATAACTGGACCATTGGAGAGCTTAACAACCTTGCCATCGGATTAGGTATAGAACCTGATAAAGAAGGAGCGATAGATCTACGTGTGATTTCTTCTATCGGAACAAATGGTGGAAGCGCTATACCATCTAATGCAACCTCTTTAACGGTTACTCCTTATGCTACTGTCATTCCTCAAAAAGATCTTTTCTTAGTAGGTAGTGCAACCGCACCAGGATGGGATAATAATAATAATAACCCTCCATTAGTAAGAGACCCTAGTAACCAGAATGTATTTAAATTCACTGGTAAATTTTTAGGTGGTGGTGACATCGCTTTCAAATTCTTAGAAGTATTAGGCGAATGGCAACCACAATGGGGATTAAGCGGTGGTAGTTTAGCCAGTAGTGCGACCCTTGGTTCTGATCCGGATACATTCTCTGTTGCTGCAGAAGGATATTATACACTCGATGTAAACATTCAGGATTTAACCTATACCGTTAATGCATTTGATGCTAGTGGCGCTACCGATTATACAGCTCAAGGTATTGGTATTATTGGTGATTCTACTCCGGGAGGATGGGATAATGATACTGATCTTACTCAATCTGCTTTTGATCCACACTTATGGTATATCAATGGGATTGTATTAACCAATGGTGAGGCAAAATTTAGAGCTAATAACGCCTGGGATGTAAACTGGGGTGCAGATACTGCAATAACAGGATATGCTACTGATGGTGGCCCTAATATTCCTGTAGCTGCAGGAACCTATAACGTATGGTTCAATGACATAGACGGAAGTTATGTTTTTATCATTCAATAATAAATCTGTACTCACTTAAAAAATTGAAATGAAAAAAATAACACATATATCAACCAAAACCATCCTCCTTTTAGGAGGGTTGGTTCTTGGATTGACCGGTTGTTCTGATGATGATGATTCTGCAAACGATGCTGCACCCATAATCACAAGTCAATCTCTAAAAATGGATTTGGCAGAACGTAAGAAAGAGAATGCAGGTGTATTCATGCAGGCTTTTTATTGGGATACAGAACCTGCAGGAGAATGGTATAATGAAGTAAGCACAAGGATTGAAGACTATAAAGCTTCTGGAATCAATAGAATATGGCTCCCTGCTCCGGGAAAAGGCGCCTCGGGAGGTTTATCTATGGGATATGATCCTTCTGATTATTTTGATGTTGGTGAGTTTGACCAGCATGGTACTGTAGAAACCCGTTTTGGATCCAGGCAAGAATTAGAAGACCTCATCCAGAAAGCACATGCTAATGATATAGAGGTGATTGCCGATATTGTAATAGGGCATAACTCTGGAGGAGGAAAACAAGCGAATCCTTTTCGCGGGGGTACCGAAGTATACTCTTTGTTTAATGAATCAAACGGAAATGCCTCTGGTAAATTTAACCGTTCTAATGAGCATTTTCACCCTAATGATATTCATGATCACGATGATCAGGCTTTGTTTTTTGCCGAAACAGACCTTTGCCATGATCAGCAATATGTACAGGATTGGTTATGGGGTAGAGATGACTCTGTTGCAGAATTCTATAAAAAAACCCTTGGTTTTGATGGATGGCGTTTTGACTACGTAAAGAGTTTTGACCCTAAATGGGTTAAAGCCTGGAATGCTAAAATTGGAGGGTTCTCTGTAGGAGAAAATTTTGATGGAAACCAACAAGTACTAAAAGACTGGGTAGATGCATCTGGATCAACTGCTTTTGATTTTGCATGTTTCTACAGATTAGATGAAACCCTAGACAGAGCAAATGATCTTACCGCATTAGGCGAAGCCGATAATATGCTTAGAAAACTAGATCCAGCTAATGCTGTTACTTTTGTTGCTAATCATGATACCGAAAAAGATGATAATCCCGAGAATAGAATAAGCTATAATAACAAGCTACTTGCCTACTCTTATATTCTTACTCATGATGGGTATCCAACTATTTTTTATCTAGATTATGAAGCTTTTAAAGGGCAACTTAAAACCCTTATCCAGATTTATACGACATTAGCTGTTGGTGATGTAGAAATACTCGAAGCTAGTAAAGATGAGTATATCATGAAAAGAAGTGGTAGCGGTGATAACCCGGGACTAATTCTATACATGAATATTGGCCAGCAAACAAAGCAACGTGTTGTAAAAACCAACTGGGCAAACAAAACCCTTGTTGACTATACCGATAATTCTAGAGCTACTCCTACTACAGACGCAGAGGGTAATGCCACACTACAGGCACCTGCAGGAGGATATGCCATATGGTCTGTAACCAAGGAATAAAATTCTATTGAATTCTTATTATACATTAGCCATAAACCATAAAAGAGTGCTTTTCAGCACTCTTTTATGGTTTTTATTATTGTCATCCCAACCTTTTATCACTCCAGCCCTGTCATCCCATTGAAGAACGGGATCCATAGTAAAAACACAAATTAGTTTTCGATACACCACGCCCAAAAGAGTGGTACTCGAACTGACAAGTGTTTGCTCTGTTATTCCAACCTCTTATCACTCCAGTCATTCTCGTCTCATCGAGTGTTTTATAGTGGAGCATAGCGTAAGTATAAAATGTGCTTCGACAAGCTCAGCCGAGCTATCGAGATGTAATTGAAAGTGAAAGTGCAAAATAGTTCTCGATACACCACACCCAAAAGCGTGGCACTCGAACTGACGGGCGTTTGCTCTGTCATTCTGTTAAAAAACAGGACTGGGATCCATACTAAAGTCGTTGCTTTAAAATGGATCCCAGTCTTTACTCTACTTTATCTCATGTTAACGTGAGTTCGGCTATAGAAAATTTACGTCAGTCAGAGTGATTTTCGATAGAAAATTGTATCGAAGACAAGTGAATTTTCAAGAAAAGCCTTATATCAAATTTACGTTAAGTAAGGTTAAATAACACATCAATCTATAGTATGCATTCATAACCAAAACTAGGCTTTACTCAATAAGGGGTGGTGTGTACCGTACCTTATTTCTCGTGTTTTTGCATTGATATATTGTATCCAATCTACAGGATTATCAGTTTTCCTCTTAGGAACATATGCGCTTTTTAATAGTAATTTCTTTTCCATAACAATGTGTTTTTATTCAATTTTTGTTGTCGTTATGAATACATATACCAATCATGATGCCAAAAATGTTTTTTTTCTATGTATTGTAGTGTTTATAGGGCTTAATCGGTGGTGTTAGAAGGGATATGAAAATATTGATTATTAGAAAAATATTATTGTTTATTGGATAATGGTTTTTATCATATACCTTCTAAAAATGGAATTATTACATGATTTATCGATTAAAAGGATATTCATTAATCCAGTTAAACCCTCTTCCGGTAAGTAAAAAGTCTTTTTTGTCTAATCTTTTTGTTTTACAATCAATCGTATCCTTGATAAAAACACCTTGGATATGCATTGTCGAATCTGTTCTACTGTAGTTTAAGGTATATACTTTTGTAGAATCTTTACGATGTGTTAGCTCTATTTTTTTGGCAATCGTATCAATTTTTGACAGATAACGTGTACTAGACATATTGGTTCTATATAGGTTCAAAGATTTTACACGCTCTATGGCAATGTATCTCCATCGGATCGAATCCGTAATAACAGGTGTAATCTCCTTAGAGTTTATTTTAAAATCGGTAACCTCATATAAACCGTATAAAACAGGTTTAGGCGCACTAGGCCCATATTTTTTGCTGGATTCTATAGCATCTCCAATAGTAGAATAAAGGAAAAAAACTACAGCGATCCATTTTACAGCATTTTTTATTTGTAATCGTCTTTTAATCGTAAATGGTTCTTTGTACTGGATAGGTACTGTTGGGATATTAAGCAGGATAACATTAAGTAGTCGTTTTAAGTGAGGCGACATGATAAGCAATACCATGATCAGTAACTCTGATGAATACAATTTAACAGGAACATCATAACAAAAATTGATCAACACAATATTAGCTAACACAGATATTAATATCATCCCCCCCAGTACAACTGTTCTTCTATGAAAAAGTAATAGTCCTCCGATCACTTCGGCTAGTCCGCTAAATATGGTATACCCTTTTGATGCTCCTATAAATGTCCAAACCAGTCCCATAGGAGACGATTCCCCATAGGGTAGTAAAAGCCTATAAAATGAAGGTTCTCGAAATTGCAACGGAATTACCTTTACCATACCATAAGAAAGCATTACATACCCTACATAATACCGTATAAATACCAAAAACCAATAATTAAGTTGCTCATAATTTCTTTCCTTTTTATCAAAAAATGACCATATAACGGTAACTATTGCTGCTACAACCACGAAAAATAATACCAACACATAATCATAGGTAGTATCCCCACTACCATTGGTAAAAACAGTGATCTCATAATCTAATTGCAAAATATGTTTCCCTATCCAGGGAATTATAATATGATATAGATCAACAATAGGGTCTTGTACAACATCTAACTTAGGAATGATATTAATAGGAAACGGAAAGATTAACAATCCAAAAAAGAGCAGTAAAAACCTAAGTAAAATTTTATTTTGAGTAATCATAGTTTATTGCTTCTTCAATCGCTTTTCAATTTCTTTTTTACCTCCAGGGGTAAGAACTGCACTAGAAGTTTCTTTGATAAAGGTATATTAAAAACTACTTATAAACCTTTATTTATTTAGAACATTGATCTTAATTCTAGAATCAAGACTATTGAAGTGTTGATGAGTTTTGATTTTTAGGAGTTTAATTTTTTAATAAAATAAGATGGATATATGCCAGTTCTTTTAAAAAAAGATTTCGAGAATACTTCGGTAGAATTAAAACCTGCTTCATTGGCTAATGCTTTAATCGTATATTTTTGTATTTTTTTATCCGTTTTTAATCTTTCTACAATATAATCAACTCTTAAATCATTAATATAGGGAGAAAAGCTTTTATCTCTATAAAATTTAATAACCTTTGTCAAATACTTAGAATTTGTATTTATTTTTTTGGCTAATGTTCCAGAAGTAATATTTAGTTCTAAAAACCCATTATTTTTTTCAAATTCATTGAGGGCTTTTAGAATAATTTTAACAACCTCTTTTGAAATACCTATTGAAGTATTTTCTTCATTTATTTTAGTATTGTTTCTTTTGACCTCATTATTTGTAGAAACCATGAGTTCGTCAAAATGTTTTTTGTATCGCTTATTTTTTCTATAAATATTGAAAAGAATAGAAGTAATAATAATTATAACTATTGATGTGATAAAAATCACATAATAGGACTGATTATTTTTGACTTTAAGTTCATGAATGATATTTTCTTTTTGTGATATTAAAATAGGGGTATCAAATTCTGAGTTTAATTTATCTGTCGTAGTTATATATCTGCTGTGAAATAAACTATCATTATAAAGTAACCTATTTATATAATAAAGCTGATTGTCTCTATCATTAATAGATTTATAATAACTTATAATTTCTGAATATGCCAATCTTGTCTCTGGAATTACATAATTAGATTTCTGAATAACCGAATCTACTTTTTTATAATAGGAAATGGCTAACTCCTTTTTAGATAAAGCGTTATAGGAACTCCCTATAAAAAGATATCCATTTAATAAATCGTACCTTTCTAGGTAAGCCGCTTGATTCTCAGGTTTCAATATTGTATCTAGTGCGAGATTTATATTTTTAATTGCATTTTCATATTCATTGCTATAGTATTGAAGTATTCCTTGATTTAATTTGAATAAACACTGTATTGTTTTTCCTTTAGACATAATAATTCCCTTATTATTTAAGCTAATAGCAGAGTCTATTTCTTTATTTTTTCTATAAGTAGTTACTAACTCAGAGGTAGTTAAAAGGTATTTTAAATAGTTATTTTTTGTCTTATCTGATATAGGTTCTTCGTAAGCTAAACATTTTCTAAATATTAACTTAGCCTCTTCATACTTTCCTAGTTGCCTTTTTAATATTGCAATGTTACGATTTAAAAGGATTACATAATTGGTGTGGTTAGTCTTTTTTGCAAATTCCAAACCTTCTAAATAATGATCTATAGCTTTATTAAAAACACCCTTTTTTTCATACACAGCTCCTTTGTGAGTATACAAAAATGTAAGGAATTTTTTATGTCTCGATTTTTTTATTATACCTATTGCGCTGTCAACATAAAAAAAGCGTCTTTCCAGATCATCTTTATGGAGACGTGACATGTAATAAAAACCTTTGGAAATATTAAGAACACTATCAGTATTCTTTCCTTTTTGCAAATATGCTTTTGCATAGATTTTAGCTAGTATAGGGTTTGTCTCTATTGTATCATAAAATTGATCATGAAGTTCTTCAAAATCTAGCTTTACCAAAGAATCCAAAGATAAAAGATTTTCTTGTTGGCAATACAGCAAGTTTTGATATACAAGTACAATGACTAAATAAAAGAATATTTTATGTCTATGCGTGAAACCGGTTTTTTTACTATAGGTTTTCAAAATATAAGTAGTTAGCTTTTTTATTCTTAGGGGGAAATATTCTGATATACCAGAAAAACGAAATAAATATACATTTAATATGTTTCATCTATAGCACCTATTTTACTACACACCTAACAATCAAGTAATTGAATACAAAAAATTTGAATTTATTATAGTCTTAATTCTAGAATTTTGACCTCTCAATTCTAGAATCTAGACATACTCCTCTTGCACTAACGCAATTCTCCCTGTTATATTTGACTCAACAAAAAACAACCAACATGGAGTATTTAGAATATAACAGTAAACACCGGTTTATGTCCGATATCTTAAAAACGTTACACCTTACTATGGATACTTTTATATATAACCTGGCAAATCATAGCCCATATGAGATGCTACTCTATCGATGGATTAATAAACTGTATAGTAAAGGAACATCTATAGATGATGCTATACAACTCATCTATAAAGCACGTAATATACTATTACTTACTCCCAAAAATAGTTGGTGTAGCCCCCCAATTTTATCATAAACCACCTACTTATGTTTATGCATTATGATCAACTATGTACTACACAAAAAGCTTTGGTACATCGTAAAATAGCAGTAAGAACAAAAGCTCCCCAAGAGACCATACTTAAAGTACTCACAGGTATTAACCCTGTATTAAAAATAATAGATAAGGATGTGCTTATGATGTACTATATGATGAGCAAAATAGAACAGAGAATACAAGAAGAATTACGAATATCGAATGAAGAATTACGAATTACGAATGAAGAATGAAGAATAACGAATACTGAATAATGTCACACTGAGCCCTTCGATAAACTCAGGACAGGCCTGTCGAAGTGGATTGAAATGTGAAAGGAGTCAGAAGTTAGGAGTCAGAAGTTAGAAATACCAAAAAAAATTATAGTCTATAGTAACAAAAAAAGGAAAAAGGTAGGAGTAATTTGTATAGCTAAGCATAGTTGAGTTTGTGTAAACACCCATTTTTCAATTGCTCCTACTTCCTTTTTTTAAAATGTAAAACCGCAAAATGACAAATGAAAAATATAATGGTAAAGACGCTGTAACTATCATTCCAGACTTGTTCTGGAATCCATAATACAGAGAAGCATTTTTGTGTATGGATTCCGGCCTACGCCGGAATGACAAAGCGTAATGTTAGAGTGATAATAGCAACACACTCACAACTAATCAATGTAAAACCGAAAAATGAAAAATGTAGAAGTAAAGAGATGCCGTGACTGTCATTCCAGACCTGTTCTGGAATCCATGAGATAAGAAGAGTCAACAAACTCATATACTCACAACTAAATACTAAAAATAAAACAATGAGAAACATCATTCAAGATTTATTGACACAAGAAGAAAGAGATCAGGCAGGACAATTAGTCGAACAGCTAGAAGCTATGTTTACTAATAAACTAGCAGCCCTAACCGA
This sequence comes from Aquimarina spinulae, assembly GCF_943373825.1. Lineage (NCBI taxonomy): Bacteria > Pseudomonadati > Bacteroidota > Flavobacteriia > Flavobacteriales > Flavobacteriaceae > Aquimarina > Aquimarina spinulae. Next base: position 399,294 of record NZ_CALSBP010000002.1, read on the forward strand.
AAAAGAACGAGGGAGCTACAAGGCCATTAATGAGACCAATAAACTATTTGTAAATAAGGTTTGGGATTATCGTCAAAACAGTAGTACGCTTAGTTCTCCCGATGTAGACTGGGAAGAGTTTGAAAAAGATTATAAAGCTCGTGTATTTGCAGAAAATCTATTGGGTCGTTTAGAAAGCCTGGCTTATCGATTAGAAAGTACCAAAATCCTGCATGATTATGATAATTACCAGGATGCACTTAATGATTATGCGTATTCACAATATAGTAAAGGAGCAGGAAAACCGGGGTTTACCGAAAAAGTAGCAGAACTGAAGCAGTTTTTTAATCGTACCAGAAGTATCCCAAAGTCGGATAATACAGAAGAATAGGTGAAAAAGACCTTCTTATGGGTCAAAAAGACGTTCCATTAGACACCGGTGTCTCAAATTTAGGGATTGGGGTCCCAAAATTGGGTGTCGTACCTCTAATTTTAGAGAACAGAGGCTCAAATTTAGACATTAGTCACTCAACGTTGAGCCTCTAAAGCCTAAATTTTCATTAAAAAGGTCCAACAGAAGGTCAAAAAGACCAAACCACTGATGAGCAGCATACAAATTTTAAGTAGAAGGATTCAAATTTGAACCCGGGAGGTCGAAAATCCTACAGTAACCACCAAATTTTGACCTCAGGGCATTAAACATTGCAAAAAAACAAAATAAAGGGAAAACACATTATGAACATCATTATCAAACAGATTGAGCTTATAGAGCGGGTTGATCAACTTATTCGACTGCAAGCTACAGGATCACCAGATGATCTTGCCTATCGATTAGGAATCTCTAAAACCAAATTGTACCGTATTATTAATACTATGAAATCCTTGGGTGCCCCTATAGAATATGATATTGCCATACAGAGTTTTGTCTATGCAGAAGCTGTAGGGTTTACATTCGGGTTTTACCCAAGACAGCAAAAATATAGAAGAAAACTAGATCCTTTTGTAGGAGAGTTTTAGAGGTTAATTAAAGAAAAGACGTATTTACTTTTATAAAGTATTGAAAACTTGTGGAAACGAAGAAATTTTCATGAAATTTTTCTCAGTCCCGAAAAATGAAACTGACTTCTCATAATATTGCAAGTAGAATATCATATTTTAATAACCTAATACAATTCCAACTTATGAAAGGCGAAATCATATAACCATCGCTAAAATCAAAACCTAAATAAGAATGAAAAAAACAATATTCCTATTAGTTCTAGCTCTGGTATTTTCTTGTAAGCAGCAAAAAAAGGAAATCAAAACCGAAGTTAGTACCAAAGAACTTACTGTTGAAGAGAAAGCCCAATACACTGCTTTAAAAAATGAAGCTTGGAAACTCTATGAATCTAAGGATTATCTGCAATCTGCTAAGAAATACGCAGAAGCTTTTGGGATAAGTGGATACCATGGGAATACATCAGACATATATAATGCTGCTTGCTCCTGGGCCTTGGCCAAAGAAGTAGACTCTGCGTTTGTACAACTATCCCGAATTGCCGAGAAAGGAGAATATACTAATTACAACCACATTACCAAAGATAGTGACCTCTCTATCTTACATTCGGATGAGCGATGGAACCAAGTTCTGGCATTAGTTAAAGCAAACAAAGAAAAAGCTGAGATCAATTTTGATAAACCGTTAGTTGCCCTACTCGATACCATATACCAGAATGATCAAGGGCCAAGAAGACAAATAAATGAAGTAATAGAAAAATACGGCAGAGATTCTGATGAGCTAAAACAACATTGGAAAAAAATAGCTGCTAAAGATTCGGTCAACCTGATAAAAGTTGAAAAAATACTGGATAAAAAAGGCTGGCTGGGTAAAGATATCATTGGTAATAGAGGAAATACTACCTTGTTTATGGTGATACAACATTCTGACTTAGAAGTACAAGAAAAATATCTACCCATGATAAAAGAAGCTGTAAAGAAAGGAAATATACGGCCAAGTAGTTTAGCATTGTTAGAAGACAGAATTGCTATACGTAAGGGGAACAAACAAATTTATGGGAGTCAAATCGGGCGAGACACAGAAGCTGATACATATTATATTTATCCGCTACAAGATCCTGATCATGTAGACAAAAGAAGAGCAAAGGTTGGACTTGGACCACTACAGGATTATGTTTCTAGATGGGATATCACCTGGGATCCAGAAAAATATAAACAACAGTTACCAGATTTAGAAAAAAAACTAAACAAGTAATTAAATTACCCGTTGTGCATTTTATAAAAAAAAGCGTCAATTCGAGTGTTTTGTCGTAATGGAATGGAGACAAAATGTATCGAGAATAGCTTTTTTAAGCTAAAATCTTTGTCATCCTGAGTGTATCAAAGGGCTCTACACTTCTCCAGCCTGTACTGAGTTATGTCGAAGTATCAAATCACTTAAATACGAAAAGCTAAAGCATAAAAAAAAGAAACATCTCATGGTTTCGATAGGTATAAAACATAATAAAGTAGCATTAAAGGTGATTCTGATTTCGTTATTGTTTTCCGTATCAATACATTGCCAGGGTCAGAAAGCCAAAAAAAGTGAAATTGTTAAATCATTTTTTGAAGATATTTTTTCACACAATAAGTCTTCTGAGAAATTATTTCTAGAATATGCCGATAAAAAAGGTTCTGGAGTAAGTACTTCAAAAGATACAATCTCTGTCATGTTTAATAAATGTGTTTTGCAGTTAAAAGCAGATAGAAAACATTTACTGAATAAAAATGTTAGCTTTTATGTAGAAAATTATGATACAAGTTCTCAACCTAACTTAAGGTATTTTGACAATAAGATGAGAAAACTAATATATGTAGTTAGTGTAAATAATAAGATTGAATGTTATGTTCTAATGAGGAAATCTAAAATTCTGGCATTTCATTATATCACAAAAGGTACAGAAGGGCCAACCTATTTTTTATATTAATTAGAATCAAAAGGTGATATACCCGATAGCACGAATTTGCAATCCATACAGCATAACAAAAGATTAAAACAGTCTCGTATACGTTGACTGTTTTTTATACATTATTGAAACCTGTTTTAATCTTCAAACATACTACCTCCTGTAAATTTCTTATTTACTATTGTCCAGTTTTTATCATTATCTTCAATTTTAATATCTTTATACTCGTAGTCTTTATTCAGAATTTCATAAAAAAACTCAAGATTACATTCAGTTATTTTGGCTCTTTTCCCTTGGTTATCAAATGTTGTCAAATAAAACCCCGGTTTAAAATAAATGTTTCCCAGTATATATTTAGATGGTGAGCTATAACTTTTATTTTTATCCTTGTCCAATCCATTATCGGGTAATTTAATTAATAGGATCATTACAGACTCTTTATGTACAATCTTTAGCGGAAAAACCATATCGTTGTTAATTATATGACAGTTAACCACAGAAAAAGAAGTATCGGTGTTTGTATTATATTCTTCTACATAGTTAAACTTAATAGGGCATCTACAAAAAGTGAGGTCGGGTATTGAAAATAATTTTACAGATTCTCTGGTGAGTAAAGAATCAGTACTTTCTATTTTAAAATCAAAAATATTAGCTCGACATACTTGGCCATATGTTTTGGAAAATGAAAAACTAATAATGATAAAAAAAACGTACTTATTCATTTTCTTTCTTTTAATTGAGTTCAACAATTGGATATAACCACCTTGATAGCTATATTTCTTATCTAGGTAGCCAAATTAATAAATCCTCATTATTTAGATTACCCCATATCCCGTGAAAAACAACTTATTATATAATGCCCTTTATACCATTTACAATTTGAATTTATTCTGAAGAAGTTTTATAAAGCACGGATTGCAAATCCCCCTATCACCGTTTTTGTCATTCCAGCAATCTGTCATCCTGTTAGAGAACGGGACTGGAATCCATTTTGATATAGTGCTATTATAAGTGGATTCCGTTCTTCAACGGAATGACAAATCAACTCATTTCTACAACATACAATTTTTGTCATGCACTAAGGTTTTGCAGTTAAAACCCGATAGTGTATTCTATGGATAAAAATCATATCTCTCCTATTCTTCTTGCTATAAATTTACCATCCATAACATCTTAAAAAAACAAGGGAAAACACCTATTGTTATTAGTGGGAGTATATATTACCTTTAGAATACTACAATTACATCCCAGAAGATAGTGATGCAATAGCATACCCGAAGGAAAAAAGAAATCAACACTATCACAAATACATTGATTGAATAAGAATCTAGTTTAACGTTTTTATACCTCCCAATCAATATTTTACCCTGTAAAACAAAGCACATAGATACCCCAATGTGACTACTTGAAAAAGGAAGTCACACCCCTACAGTTTATACCCTAATTGTTATCAAAAATTAATACCATAAAAGGCTATGAAAAAGTTAAGTATACAAACGTTCTTTGATTATCTCTCTGATATCGAATTTTACATAAAAATCACACTTGCATGTGTGTTATTTCAATGGATATTTGTTCACCTATTCGGAGGGGTTCAACTTACGCTAATTTCTAAAATCCTTATATATTGGGGAGTAAATCTATCCTCATATTATATCATTGCTTTTTTGATAGAAAAGGTAATTAAGAAAAATCGAAAGCTCACGACAAAGCTAAATACCCGGGTGACCAAGGTAAAAAGCCAGCCTTATAAGCACCCACCAATCAAACTTTTTTTTCTATCTCTTTTTCAAAATCTTATGATTTCTAGTGGGGTGATTATCATACTTAGAGAAGTACATCGAGAGGTTAATTTTGTCGAAAACTGCGGTTGGTTCCTCCTTAGTATTGTGGTTACAGATTTTGCTTTTTTTGCGCATCACTACTGGTTCTTACACAATAAGAATTTCCCAAAATTGTTTAAAATCCATGGCAAGCATCATCGCTATAGAGATACATCGGGTTTTGTAACTGCGTATAAAGATTTTGCAGACCAGGTGATCAATTTTGTTTTTGCAGATATGGTGGTTCTCATTCTATTTGGATTTGATTTTTACCAATTACTTGCCTGGACAGTGGTTATCAACCTATTTAACATAGAAGGGCATAGCGCCGTATCCCTATTTTTTATAGGTTCTGATTTTCATGATAGGCATCACACCAATTATAGAGGTAACTATGGTATACAAGGGCTTTGGGATAAGATTTTTGGTACGTTTATAAGTAAAACAAGAAAGACTGGGATTTTCTTTCCTTCTAATACATTAGGGAAATACTTTATAAAAAAGAACGAAAAGCGTATCAATAGTATAAAAAAAGAAAAAGCATATATCGGCGATATGTATAAGAGTTGATCCTATTCTTTAACGTAATAGCCCGGATTACAAATAGATACTATCAGATTTGCGTGAAGGATAGTAGCGGCATCCTTTTTTGCATTTGTTCGCTTCTTTTTGCTTTAGCAACATGTACTAAGAGATAATAAAAAAGATATAGCGAATAGCCTGACCCCGCAGGGTCACGCCCCAAAATATGGTATTAGTATTATAGAAAAGAATTACTTTACTTTGTAGATAGATATTATCACACAAAAAAATCAATTTAATTTAAAAAAGCTTAATGCCTAAATTTCCATTTTACAAACAAGCAGAGTCGAAAGATTGTGGACCTACTTGTATTAAGATTATCGCAAAACATTATGGAAGAGTTCTCAATACTCAAAAACTTAGATCATTAAGTGAAACCACCAGGGAAGGAAGTTCTCTTTTGGGACTTAGCGATGCGGTAGAGGAAATAGGCTTTAGATCCCTGGGTGTAAAACTATCGCTAAACAAATTAGACGAGGTACCTCTACCCTGTATTGTACACTGGAACAAGGTACACTATGTGGTTGTCTATAAAATCAAAATCTCGCGCAAAGGTGATATGACTATTTATGTCTCTGATCCTGCTCATGGATTGATTACCTATACAAAAGATGAATTTATAAAAGCATGGATCGGTAATAACGCCGACGAAAACACAGAAGAAGGTGTTGCTCTGCTGGTAGAACCTACTCCTAATTTTTATAGTGATAACCTGGATGAAGAGGATCAAAAATTTGGGTTTAAGTTTATATCTAAATACATATTTAAATACAAAGCTTTTCTTTTTCAGCTGGCATTAGGTCTGGGAGCAGGAAGTTTATTACAGCTTATTACTCCGTTTTTAACGCAGAGTATAGTCGATGTCGGGATTAAAAATCAAGATCTTAATTTTGTATATCTCGTACTGATCGCAATGCTTTCTCTATTTATTGGGAGAACATTAATCGATGTACTTAGAAGCTGGATTTTACTTCATCTTAGTACACGTATCAATATATCGCTGATATCGGATTTCTTTATTAAGCTTATGAATCTGCCTATCTCCTATTTTGATGTAAAAATGACGGGAGATCTTTTACAAAGAATTAATGATCACAAACGAATCGAGCAGATACTAACCATGTCTTCTTTAAATGTACTATTCTCGATGGTAAATCTTATCGTGTTTAGTATCGTTCTGATCTATTATAGCGTTCCTATTTTCGGTATTTTTGCAATAGGAAGCACATTTTATTTTGCCTGGATACTTGTTTTCTTCAAAAAACGTAAAAAACTAGACTACAAACGCTTTTCGCAGATTAGTGAAGAGCAAAGTAAGGTTATCGAACTGGTAAACGGTATGCAGGAAATAAAACTGCATAATGCTGAAAAAAGAAAACGATGGAACTGGGAGTTTGTACAGGCAAAACTATTTAGAATATCTATCGAGAATCTGGCTTTGGAGCAATATCAAAACGTTGGATCTTCTTTTATTAATGAATTAAAAAATATCCTGATTACGGTTTTCTCTGCAACACTCGTTATAGATGGTGACATCACATTGGGTATGATGCTGGCGATTACTGCTATTGTAGGGCAGTTAAATGCGCCTATTTCACAATTAATTAATTTCTTAAGAGAATTACAGGATGCGCAAATTTCTTTAGAACGTCTGGGAGAGATTCATAATAAAGAAGATGAAGAACACCCCGGTGATGAAAAAATTAGAGATATCTCGGCAAACTCTGGGTTTGAAATCAAAAATCTAAGTTTTAGATATGTTGGGGCCGATAAACCGGTTTTAGAAGACCTCAACCTTTCTATCCCTGCTAATAAAATCACAGCCGTAGTTGGGGTTAGTGGTAGTGGGAAAACCACTCTTATGAAACTCCTTCTTAAGTTCTATGAACCTGATGAAGGACAGATTTATATTGGTTCTCATGATTTGCATAATGTATCCCAAAAAGCATGGAGAGATCAATTTGGTGTGGTGATGCAAGAAGGGTATATTTTTAATGATACGATTGCTAATAATATTGCGGTAGGAGAAGATTATGTAGATAAGAAAAAATTGGCGCATGCCGTAGATGTTGCTAATATTAAAGAGTTTATCGAATCACTCCCGCTTTCTTACAATACCAAAATAGGAATGGAAGGTGTAGGATTAAGTACCGGGCAAAAACAAAGGTTGTTTATAGCCAGATCGGTATATAAAAATCCTAAATATTTGTTCTTTGATGAAGCTACCTCTGCTCTTGATGCCAATAACGAAAAGGTAATCATGGAAAAACTGGATACCTTCTTTAAAGATAAAACCGTAATGGTAATAGCGCATCGATTGAGTACGGTAAAAAATGCACATCAGATTGTTGTGTTAGACAAAGGTAAAATTGTAGAAGTAGGAAATCATGAATCTCTAATCAAAGAGAAAGGCAACTATTATCACCTGGTTAAAAATCAACTCGAATTAGGGAAATAATACCTGAATTAGGAATTAGATGAAACGAATATGAAAGATTCTTAGATTTAGAATATGTCATGCTGAGCCTGTCGAAGCAAATTATAGCAAAAAGCCCTTCGACAGGCTCAGGGTGACATACCGGATAAAATATGTTAGTTATAGTTACTTAACAAAATTTTATTGGATGTTTCAAATCGACAAGAACAATACAATAACTATTAATAAAAAAACGCAATACATAATTAAACATTATGCCAGACACTTTAGACGACATACAATTACGTAGTGAAGAAGTACAGGAAATCCTAACCCGGGTTCCGCATTGGATGATACGATGGGGAAATCTTTTGATTTTGGTATTAGTGCTTATGCTATTATTTCTTTCCTGGATGTTTAAGTATCCCGATGTAATACCTGCAGAAGCTATTATCACTACTCGAATACCACCGCAAAAAGAATATGCCAAAACCAGTGGTAAAATTGAGTCTCTATTTGTTAAAGACAATCAAATTGTACCCGAAAACACTCCCCTGGCAATATTAGAAAGCAGTGCTAATTATAAAGATGTGTTTTTGCTTAAATCTATTGTAGATACCATTAAAGTAAATACTAAATCATTTACATTTCCTATCGATGAGTTACCGGTCTTGTTTCTGGGAGATATTGAGACCAGCTATGCAATATTTGAAAACAGTTATTCTGAATATATTCTAAATAAAGAATTACAACCTTTTTCTAATGAAGCCATAGCAAATCAAACCTCCTTATCAGAACTCTACAGACGTCTAGAAAGTCTAAAGGCGCAAAAAAGACTGGGTAAAGCCGAACTAGAGTTTAAACGAAAAGAGCTTCAGCGTCAAAAAAACCTATTCGAAAAAGGAGTAATCTCTGCACAAGAGTACGAAAGCAAAGAGCTCGATTACCTGCGAACAAAACGTAATTATGAAAATAACGACGTGCAGCTATCTCAAATTAACGAAAGTATTAGTAATGCTACCAAAACATCAAAAGGTACAGAGATTAACAAGAGAAAAGAAGAAATTAACCTGTTTAAAAAGGTGTTACAATCCTTTGGACAGTTAAAGAAAAGTATTAAAGACTGGGAGTTACAATACGTGCTTAAATCTGATATCGAAGGTCGTGTCTCTTTCCTTAATTTTTGGACAGAAAACCAAACCGTAGCCCTGGGAGATCTTGTTTTTATTATTGTCCCTTCAGAATACTCTTCTTACCTGGCAAAAATCAAAGCTCCTTCTCAAAATTCGGGAAAAATAAAGGTCGGACAAACAGCAAATATTAGATTAGAAAACTTTCCTGATAATGAGTTTGGAACGCTGAAAGGTAAAGTAAAACACATATCCCTGTTACCAGATAAAGATGGGTTATATCTTATTGATGTCGAATTACCCGAAAAACTAATTACTACCTATGACAAAGAAATTCCTTTTAAACAGGAAATGAGAGGTGTTGTAGAAATTGTAACCGAAGATCTTCGACTGATCGAGCGTTTCTTCTATCAGTTTAGAACATTGATGGATAAATAAATAGATTCTAACACTTCAAAGAATTTGAGTTCTACATAAATTTAGGGTTCTATAAAATCCGTCAAATCGAGTGATTTTTCGAAATGAAATGAAGAAAAATTGTATCGAGATCCAATTGTGGTATACCTCTTATTGCATCTCGATACAATTTTATAAACCGCTATCACTACTGATAAAATCACTCTATGAGATGTAAGAGTATATAAATAATAATCAACAAGTTAAATCATCTGTCAATAGTGTTTTCTTATGTTGAACTCAGATTTTAAGTAAATTATATATCTTCTACTTCTTCTGATATTTCTTCTTGAGAAGAATCAACCTCTTCTTGATTAGAATTAATCTCTTCAGAAATTTCCTCTTGAGAAGGGTTAACTTCTTCTAATATTTCTTCCTCAACAGCATTAACTTCTTCTGGCACCTCTTCTTGAGAAGAACCAGCTACTGCTACCGGTTGAGCTTTCTCAAATTGCTCTTCCTCGCCTGAGAAATAAGGAAAAACATCCATAATCGGAGATTCTGAAATTGCAGGTACTGTGTAATCACTAACAGAATCCTTCATCATACTAATGGTATTATCATAGGCTTCTTTTACATCATTAGCCTGTACCAGCAGGTACATACTTGACTTTCTTTCCTTACCGCTTTCTTCATCATAAGAAACCAGGGCTACTTTTGATTTAAACCATCGATCAGAATTATCAAAAGGATGTATCTCTGCAAAATTTGCAATCTTAATATTAGTGATTTTAAATTCTTCACTAATATATGCCGACATTTCTTCGTTAATTCTGGTTTCAGCTTCTGTATAGGATAAAGCATCTACCAGATAAGGTTCTGTTGTAACTTTCTGTACTCCAGATTCATCTATTTTTCTATACTTTACTTTACATTCATACCAAGTTGTGCTCATATCTTTTTTTTAGGATGGCAAATATATATTTTTAAAAAAACGCTAACCACGAATGCGCATAATAGATATTCACAATTTGAAAATTCTATAATTTCTTGATACGTATGTTCTGTTATCTAAACCCGAAAACAACAAACTAAAAAAACCTCACAGGGATACTGAAACAAGTTCAGTACATGCCTGTGAGGTCTGATGGATTATCATTTGTAAATTGAAGTATTAAGAACCTACTTCTTCTTTAGTCTCATCTGTACTTTTACTCGCTACCCATTCTCCTACTAATTCTTCTAATATCGTAAGGGGTACAGCTCCATTGGTTAATACTACATCATGAAACTCTCTAATATCAAATGCATCTCCAAGAGTTTTCCTTGCATTTTCGCGTAGCTCAAGAATCTTAATCATTCCTATCTTATAGGCTGTAGCCTGACTTGGCATAACAATATGGCGTTCTACCATTTTTACGGCATCACTTTCTGCATTAGGGGTATTATCAACATAATATTTAATCCCTTCTTCTCTACTCCATTTTTTGCTATGAATCCCAGTATCTACAACTAATCGGCAAGCTCTCCAAAGCTCCATTGCTAGTCTACCAAAATCTGAATACGGATCACTATACATTCCTATTTCTTTTGGTAATAGTTCGGTGTATAATCCCCATCCTTCAGAATATGCTGTGTATCCACCAAATTTTCTAAATTTTGGGATATCCTTCAATTCTTGTGCAATAGACAATTGCATATGATGTCCCGGTATACCTTCATGATATGCCAAAGCTTCCATCTGGTATATTGGCATTGCTGCCATATCATATAAATTGGCGTAATATGTTCCTGGTCTTGAGCCATCGGGAGTTCCTCTTTGATAGAAGGCTTTTCCTGCGTTTTTCTCTCTAAAGGGTTCTACTGCTTTAACAATGATATCTGCTTTGGGCTTAGTCATAAAAAGCTCATCCAGTTTGGATTTCATCGTATCGATTAGTCCAACTGCTTGTTTAAGGTATGCTGCTTTTCCTTCTTCGGTATTTGCAAAATAGAACTTTTTATCTTCTTTCATATACTTGAAAAAATCCTGTAATGTTCCTTCGTATTTAACTTGCTTCATAATATCCCGCATCTCACCATGAATACGAGCCACCTCTTTTAATCCTAGCTCATGAATCTGATCTGCAGTCATCGTAGTAGTGGTCGTGCGTTGTAATGCGTTATCATAAAATGCAGCTCCTTTAGGAAATTTCCAGCAACCATCATCTGTAGTTGCTCTTTGTTGTTGTCCTTCTAATAATGTAATAAGATTATCATACGCTGGTTTTACACTGTCTATAAGCCCTTTTTCTGCTTTAGATACTAATTCACTCTGTTCTTCATCAGGCAATTTAAGTGTCGAGATTTTACTTTTGAAATCGGCCAATAATGTACTTTCCTGATTAGATTTATCAAAGGGTTGCCCTATAATAATGTTGCGGCTATCATCAAGAACTCTGGCAAACACAAACTTAGGAGGAAGAATCCCATTCTTTTCTCTGATTTTTATATTTTCTATCGCCTGAGTAAACATTTCATTAATACCATTTAATCTAGAAATGTAAGCTTCTGCATCACTCTTATCCTTGATCTTATGCATATTGATAAGAAAAGCAGGAATCCTGGATTGCATTCCAAACATTTGATTTACAGGGTAATCATAGAATCTATATTGAAAATCTGCAATCTCATCTTCGAGATCTTTTTTCATTAATTTATAACTTAAAGCGGTTGCATCATTTAATTGAGATACATCTACAGAGTCTTTTAAGTAAGCTAAACGTTCTTTTGCTTTTTCTAAATCTTCTGCTTCCTGTTTAGATGAAATATCATCCCATTTACCATAATCATCTGTTTTAATTCCTAAATACGTTTGCATCATTGGCGATTTATCAATTTCTTGCTGAAACTGTGCTTCGAACCAATCGTTTAGTTTTTTTGATTGCTCTTTGATGATCTCTGCTTGTGAAGCAGCATCCTGTTCTGGGGCTTTTACTTCTTGTTTACAGCCGGTTAATGCTAGAACAGAAGAAAATAGCAATACACTAATTTTTATTTTGGTCATGATAGTATAATTAGGGTTAATTGGTTATTTTAAAATCATAACTTCTATAGCAGAATCATGATATACTTTGTGCGTTTGCCTGGTATAATCAGAAGCCGCAGCCTTAAAGATATTAGGAACATAAGTCTGCGGGTTTAAATCGATTAAAGGAAACCACGTACTCTGCACCTGAACCTGTATTTTATGTCCTTTTTTAAACGTATGGTGTATATCCTGTAGTTTAATATTTACATCTGTTTTTTGATTAGCAACAAAAGGTTCGGGTTTACTAAAATCATTTCTAAAACGTCCTCTCATCACTTCACTACGAACCATCATATGGTAATTGGCCATTTTTAAATATTTCTGTGTTTCTTCTGTATCTTTGGCATCATTAGGATACACATCTATCAATTTTACTACCCAGTCTGCATCTGTACCCGTTGTAGCTACTTTTAGTTTTGCTAATACTTCTCCCGATAATGTCATGTCCTCGGTAAGAACAGGGGTTTCAAAAACTAAAACATCAGGACGACGTGCTGCAAACCGTTGATCATCTGTCATATATTTTCTTGGTGTAAATACCATTTTAACATCTTCGGAATAAGGAACTGGTTTTTTGGGGTCACTTATAAATTCTGAAGCCCCCACTCCGCTTTTACCAGACAACTCATCATTGGCAGAAAGGTAAAATGTCTTTTTCTCTACATTTGCAGGTGGCCAGCTTTCATAAGAACTCCATTCCTTTTTTCCGGTATCAAAAATTTGAATTTCTGGTAACCCGGTTTTTCCATCTGCATCTCCTTTTAGGAAGTGATTAAAAAAGGTGGTTTCTACATTTTTTTGAAAATTTAAAGAAAGGTCATCTCCAAAATAGACATTACCAATGGCTTGGCGCTTTTTGGTTCTTGCCCAATCCCCATGACTCCATGGTCCAAAAACCATGATATTATAATTATCACTTTTCTTTTCGATATTTTCATAAGTCTCAAAAGGACCATATAAGTCTTCGGCATCGAACAAACCTCCTACAGTCATAACCGCTGGCTTGATTGTTTGGTTTTTTAAATGTTGAATGATTCCTCTTTTTTGCCAGAATTCATCATAATTCGGGTGCTCTTTTAATTGTGTCCAAAATACATTGTCTTCTTTATAATACTGGTCTAAAGTGCTTAAAGGTCCTGCATCCAGAAAGAATTGATATTGATCTTTACTTTTCAAGTCAGGAAAAGTATACCAGCTCTCTGTGGTAGGTTTAGTTTTTTCATATCCAAAAACTGCCGTAGCTCTCCAATAGCTTAACAAATATGCTCCATTATGATGAAAATCATCAAAAAAGAAATCACCAATACATGCTTGTGGCGATACTGCTTTTAAAGCCGGATGTGCATCTAATAAAGAATATGTTGCATAGAAACCTGGATATGAGATCCCCCATATTCCAACTTTTTTATTGGTATTCGATACATTCTTCACCAACCAGTCTATGGTATCATAGGTATCACTGGCTTCATCAAATTGTTTTCCTTTTTTATCAGGAATATAGGCTCTCATATTATCATAAACTCCTTCACTCATCCAACGTCCGCGCACATCTTGATAAACAACAATATTGCCTTCTTTCATTAAAAATTCATTTGGACCTATTTTAGATCTAAATTCATCTTTACCATATGGCCTTGAACTATACGGAGTTCGATGCATTAAAATTGGATATTTTTTTGAGGTATCCTTTGGTGTGTAAATGGTAGTGTGAAGTTTAACACCATCTCTCATCACAATATCAACTTCTTGTTTTGTGTAGTGTTCTTTTACATTATAGGAATCTGCTTCCTGAGAGAACATAACACTTGTGTAAAGAAGTACTATGCTTCTTAAAAGAATAAATCTGACTGATCGCATTGGTTTTAGTTTAGTTTATTGCTGAAGATAAAAAAATGGTACTGCGAGCCAGATAGATTTAAGGAGATTTTAACAACTTACAATCAATATATACATACTACAATAGGCACAAAGCAGTATAGTCACTCTATAGAAAATCATATTATTTTTCTATAAAAGGCTGTCCTGTTATTTTTTCGAAAGCTATAACTTTTGCTAAACTATAATCACCAAAAAGCATTTTTTTAAGTTGGAATTTTGCTCTTATACCATAGTTTTTTTCAGCCATCTTAAACGGGCTTTCTGGCCATAATTTGTCAAAGTCTGCTTTACTTACATATACCCACCTAATAGTGCCATAAGGCTCTGCAAGCCATACTCTTTTATTTTTATTTAGAGATTCAAGACTATATCTTATATAATCTTTCTGTTCTATATCAATCATTTTATATTTTATAGAAGAGTCAATTATGATAGTCGAATTCAAGGTTAAAATCCGGTACCTAAATAATGTAATCAAAAAAAATAGAAATACTACTCCACAAATACTTATAAAAACATTCATTACCTATCGGTGGTTTTAGTAGTTTTAATGTAAAGAAATTATTTTCTAAAATTCTTCAGGCCTTTCTGTAACCATTTAAGATATTCATTTGTATCTGGGGTATAAGCAGTAGTTTTGTTAAGTAAATTCATATCTGCATCTAATAATGCATAATAAGGTTGTGAGTTATTTTTGAAGTTTAAAGTCTGAAATGTTGCCCACTTATCTCCTACTGTTCTAATGGCTTTAATTCTTCCATCGGGTTTTAAGAACTTAAACTGATCATCTTCTGATAACTTCTCTCGATCATCAACATACAAAGAAATTAAAACGTACTTATTCTTAAGGATATCGATAATTTCTGGATGACTCCATACTTGTTCTTCCATTTTACGGCAATTCACACAAGCCCAGCCTGTAAAATCAAGCATAATAGGTTTGTTTTGGGCTTTGGCAGCTTGTACTCCTGCTTCAAAATCGGTATAGGCATTAAGTCCTAAAGGTCCATGAGCTTCTTTTTCATAAATACTATAAAATAATGGTGGAGGAAAACCGCTTAGTAATTTTAGATTCGCATAGGCGGTATTCGTAAGCCCAGGAACCAAATAAATAACAAATGCCAAGGTAATAATACCCAGCGTTTTTCTTCCTTTACTTAATTTTTGTATTGGGCTATCATGCGGAAAGCGTATTTTTCCGAAAAGGTATAAGACCATACCCAAGCCGATTACTATCCAGATACCTATAAATATTTCTCTTTTTAAAATTCCCCAATGCTCCACAAGATCTGCATTTGAAAGGAATTTAAATGCTAATGCCAGTTCGATAAAACCCAGGACTACTTTTACAGTATTTAACCATCCACCACTTTTTGGTAAAGAATTTAACCAATTAGGAAATAACGCAAATAGCGCAAATGGTAACGCTAAGGCTAATCCAAAACCTCCCATACCAAAACTTAATTGCATCGCTCCCCCATCACTACTTAGAGAACCTCCTAATAATGATCCCAAGATGGGTCCTGTACACGAGAAGGATACCAGAGCTAGTGTTAATGCCATAAAGAATATACCTATCACTCCCCCAATACTTGTAGCTTTACTATCAAGCTTGGTACTCCAGGAAGCTGGTAAGGTAATTTCGAAATAACCAAAAAAGGATATTGCAAATACAATAAAAATGACAAAGAAGACAATATTAAGCGTAACATTTGTCGAAATATTATTTAATATCTCTGGATCTAATGAGTCTAACAAATGAAAAGGAAGACTTAATAAAATATAAATAATAAATATAAAAAACCCGTACAAAACAGCATTGAATAATCCTTTTTTACGATCCTTGGCTCCTTTAGTAAAAAAAGAAACTGTAAGAGGTATCATAGGAAATACACAAGGTGTCAATAAAGCAATTAATCCTCCCAAAAACCCTAAAAGGAAAATATTAAAATAACTTTTCTCCTCTACTTGCTCTGAAGGAAAAACATCTTTACCTTTTATATCAATATGTAATGCTTCAGACTTTTTTTGATCCTTTGCTGTAATACTAGACAGATCTCCTTTATTTTCGATTGCTTCTCCAGAAAGATTGATGTCAAATTCTACAACTTCTGGAGCCAAACATTTCTCATCATCACAAACCGAAAAGAATACTTCTGCCTTAACCTGTTGCAACGTCTTGTCTATACGCTTGATTTTTTGAGAAAAAGTCACTTTATCTTCAAAATATTTCACATCCATCTCGAAGATATTATCAAACTTCTCGATACCTTTAGGTTCTGTCGTTTCTCCTATAAGTGCATAACTCTCTGGAGTATTATTATAAGTAAATTCTGTTGGTGTTGGAGCTATCTCATCACTATCGGCTTCATTTTGAGAATATAAATGCCACCCTTCATCAAGAGTCGCCTCAAAATATAAGATATAAGTATCATCAGTTTCCTTCTCTATAGTAGCTTTCCACTTAATAGGATCCAGTGTTTGTGAAAAAAGCGTTGTAGAAAATAAAATAGTGGTAAGTAATAATAAGAGATATCGCATCAGGCTATTGTTATTTTAAGTATTTGTTTTGTTTGGGGTATTATCTTAAATCTATTATCTGCTCTATAGTTTATAATCCAAATTATTTCTTTTCCAGAACATAATAACCATACTCTTTCTTTGGCTAGTAAAGATAATTTTTCATCTTTAAAATATTTACTCAATTTCTTTTTCCCTTTCATTCCCAGAGGATAAAAATAGTCGCCTTCTTTCCATTTTCTTACAGTTAATGGGTACTTTAACTTTTCTTTATCAACATAAATGGTCTTGAGATCAATATCCGATATTTCGGATATCATTTTAAATTTGAGGGTTCCTGGGGGAATCATTAACATACTTTCGGCTTCGGGTATGCTGTAATTGCGATTCTCTATTTTTTCTGATATCGGACTCAATAATAAGTATTCTCTAGCCTTTACCAAACGATGGGTTCCCGAAAAAATTTGTTTCCCTGATTGACCAGTGATCATATGTTCTATATCTCCCCATGCTGTAAAACCATATTCTTTTAATAAAAAATACAGGCTAGTTTTTGGGTCTCCGTAATCCATTAATCTATTAATAGGTATCTTAATGATATCATTTTCTGAAACCTCGAACAGCTCTTTTTTAAGTTGAATTATCTGGTTTTTAATAAATTCGTTACTCTGTTTTAGATATTCTAAAGTGGTATTAAAATTCTCTAAAAACTGAGGATTAACACCTTTTAACTCCGGAATTACATCTAGACGAAGTTTATTTCTAAGATACTTTGTACTTTTATTACTGCTATCTTCTCTCCATTGCCAATCATTCTTTTTTGCATACGCCAAAATTTGCGCTCTCGAAAAAGGTAATAACGGCCGTACAAAAACCCCATTAACTTCTGGTATACCCGTTAACCCTTCTATCCCGGTACCTCTGGACAGGTTAATTAAAAAAGTTTCTAGATTATCATCTGCATGATGCGCAGTGAGAATATAATCAAACTGATGCTCTAGAGCTAGTTTCTTAAACCAATCATACCGTAGCTCCCTGGCTGCCATCTGTATGGATAAATTATGATCTGCGGCATATTTGTTGGTATCAAATTGTGTAATAAAAACCGAAGATCGAAGCTCATTAGACAATTGAGTAACAAAGTTTGCATCCTTATCACTTTCTTCTCCTCTTAGTTTAAAATTACAATGCGCGATACTATATTGCAGATGTAATGCCTGGCAAAGTCTTACAAGCATAACACTATCTAATCCACCACTACATGCAATTAGTAGTTTGCTTTCTGATAGAAATGAAAGGTTTTCAGTAATATGATCTTTAAACTCTTGTAACAACAGATTCTGGATTGAAGTTTTTCGATTTTTCAAATATACGATTTTGAATTGCGATAACCACCTTCTACCAAATTACATTTTATATATTGATTATCAGGTTTTTAACACTTTTTTCAATTTGTTTTTCTTATTTTTAGAAAGCAACTCTTAAATTACTGATAAATGAATAGGACACATGAATTACAAGAATTTTATGAGGCAGATGATCAAAGGGAATTTAGTAAAAAATTATTATCCATTGTACCACACTTACATCCCTATGTAAAACACAGATTATATATTGCAGAAAGCGTAGGCATTTTACCTCAGAACATGTATTGTTCTAATGGTATTATAGACGATGCAATATTGAAACTTTATCATGATGATCTTGATGTCGAAATAGACACCTTATCTCTGGAACTTCAACTTTTTAAAATTGCCGATGAGCTTATTGATGAATTATACATTCGCGAAGGATGGCATCAAACAAGCATTAGCACCAGTTATTTTCTTAAAGAAGAACTCGAAAAACTCGAAGAAAACTATACTGTAGAAGCAAATAACGAACTTATTATGAAAGAAGAGTTAGATGATATTTGTTATCATCAAAATTCTGAAGAAAAGCAGAGTTTTATATACACTGATATGGATTCTGATATCCTTAAGGTTATAGATTCTGAACCCTCTTCTGAGCATCGAAAACAGAAGTTATTAGGTAAATTCTATAGTTGGCTCCCTATAGAAACTTCTAAAATTATTGATCTTTTTGTTTTTGGGAAATTAAATTTTGAAGAAATTGCTAAAATTAAAGAGATAACTGCACAAGAAGTCAAGGAAATTATTATTGATGTACGAAAGAGTTTTAGGAGGAATCTTATTTAGGATCTATTAGAAAATATCAGTTTTTAGAATTTCTAAACTTGGTTGTTTTCTATTTTGCGCATAAAAGATTATTAATATGATAGTTCTTATACCTACTTATATCTTGAATATATAAATAGTTGAAACTTTTTAATGGAAACTATCTGTAATCACCAAAAACTTACAAGAAAAAACAGCACTCTATTTTAGTATAAATAATTACCTCCATTTCTTTTATATCAAATTCACGGTTTACGGGGTGTTTTCACCCACTACAAAACGGACCTTTGTATCCGAAATATATCAATAAAGTAAACCTATGAAAAATGTAAAACTTTTTATAGCACTGTGCATTGGTGTTATTCCTATCTTATACTCCAGCAATGATAGTATCCTGCTAGAAACCACCAATCAAGTAGTTTTATCCTATTGCCTTGCAAAAGAAGATCCTACTAGAATTTTTGCCGTAGACTCAAAAACAGCAGAACTAAGCAAAGAAGGAAAAATAACAGTACATCTAAACAATGCTATAGAAACTATTAAAGGCAATATCATATTTACTGATGCTAATTTAAAAAAAGCATTGTTGACGCATACCCCAATAATAGATACTAATAGTGATGGAGAAATCTCTGAAAATGAAGCTAAAAATGTAAAAGAACTTTTTCTAAATCGTAAAAACATCTACGATCTCTCAGAAATCAAATATTTTACAGCGTTGACCAAGTTAGAATGTAACAATAATCAACTCACTACTTTGGATATAAGTAAAAATACAGCCTTAGATCGACTGTCTTGTATTCAAAATCAACTTACTACTCTGGATGTAAGCAAAAATACGAAATTAAGATCCCTGAATTGTATTCAAAATCAACTTACTACTCTGGATATAAGTAAAAATACAGCGTTGAAATGGTTGATTTGTGGTTATAATCAACTCACTGCTCTAGACACAAGTAAAAATACAAAATTGACTCATTTGGCTTGTAATTATAATCAAATCACTACTCTGGATATAAGCAAAAATATGTTGCTAAAATGGCTGGTCTGTAGTTATAATCAACTTAGTACTCTAGATACAAGTAAAAATACAGAATTAGAATTTCTAAATTGCCCAAATAATCAACTCACTACTCTGGATACGAGTAAAAATAGAGCCTTAGAATTCCTAAATTGTCAAAATAATGAACTCAATACTCTCGATATATGCAAAAATATAGTGCTTACCAGATTAGAATGTGATAATAATCAACTCCATTTTCTAAACATGAAAAACGGGAACAATGTTGCTTTTACCGAGGTAAGTCTAAAAAACAATCCCTCTCTTACTTGTATAACTGTAGATAATCCTACTGGATCATATGTAAACAAATGGCAAAAAGATGCTACTACAAGCTATACTAACGATTGTAGCACGCCATAATAAAATTTATCAGACCTACACCCCTTCTAGTACTTCTCGCATTGCTTTTGCCTTAAGTAAACATTCTTCGTATTCTTTATCGGGATCTGACTTGGCAGTTATAGCTCCACCAACGGTATATGATATATATTGGCGTTCCTCATTGTAGAGAATACTTCTAATTACTACATTAAAGTCAAAATCTCCATCTGGGGTAAAATATCCTACGGCTCCACTATATAAACCTCTTTTAGACTTTTCGAGGTTTTCTATTATTTGCATTGCAGAAATCTTAGGTGCTCCGGTCATACTTCCCATTGGGAAAGTTGTTTTGATAACATCAACAGGAGAAATGGTATCATCAATTGTAGAAGTTACCGTAGATATCATTTGATGCACTTGTTTAAACGAATACACCTTACACAATTCCTCAACAATAACCGATCCTTTGGTTGCAGTACGTGATAAATCATTTCGTACCAGATCTACAATCATTACATTTTCTGATCTTTCTTTTGGATCCTTATAAAGATCTGATACTAATCTCTTATCTTCCTCAATATCTTGTGATCTTTTTGCCGTTCCTTTTATGGGTTGTGAAATTACTTTTTGTCCTTCTTTTCGCAAATAGCGTTCTGGTGAAGCTGATAATAAATAGTGATCATTCATCCTAAAAAATGTGGCAAAAGGAGGTTTTGAAATATCATTTAAATGATAATATGTCTGTAAAGGGTCAATACAACTGTTTTTTGCAAAAAACTCCTGACAGAAATTCGCTTCATAAATATCTCCTCGATGTATATGGGCAAGCATTTCATTTACCTTCTCTTTATATTCATCTTTTGTGATACGAAGGCTTATTTTTACCTTACCACAAGGTTGCTCTATAGTATCTTTTTTGAGTAAAGAATGCTCTGTGATTTCCTTAAAATCTTCTTCCATTTCATCATCTACCATTCTCAAATAATGCATTTCAAGAATGTTTCCTTTGAGCAGAAAAAGTTTTTTAGGCTGAAAAAAGTACAAATCCGGAAAACATAACTCGTCCTTATTTTCAGAAATTAAATCTTCTGTATCATTTTTAAGATCATAAGAAAGATATCCAAAAATCCAATCCGAAGTTACGTTTTGATATTCTTTTAGCCTATCAAAACCATTATAATAATCGGTTTTAATCGTCGTAAAAGCATCTACTGCCAATACCGCATCATAACTTGAATATTGCTGTGAATAGCTATTAGAATCCAGCCAAATAGCCTCTTCAAATTGCTGTCCCCAATGTAATAGCTTGCTTTTAAATTCTGAAAAATCTTCTAAAGTATATTGTTGAACACTTCGCACTTACTTGTTAGATTTGATGTGCAAAAGTACTGAGAACTTCGTTTAATCCCAATAAAAGTGTCTCATCTGTTACTGTATTGGATTCTATAGAAAAATTATCATAAAAAGAAGGAAAACTAAAACTCTCTACGATCTCGGCACCAAACCTGGGAAACACATTTTTAGCAAATTCTAATGAGCTTAATCCTCCTCTTTTTCCGGGAGAAGTACTCATTAATAAAATCTTCTTTCCTTCCAGAAAATTACGATCTAGTCGAGATAACCAATCTATTACATTTTTAAAAAAAGCACTCCAGCTCCCATTATGTTCATTTACCGAAATAATCAATGCATCAGCCTCAGAAATTTCTTGTTTTAACCCCATAACCATCCCGGGGAAACCAGCTTTTTTTTCTTCATCTTCACTATACATTGGCATAGCATAATTTACCAGGTTAATTATTCTTATATCATGTCCCTTTATTTCTGAAACTACAAACTCTACGAGTTTATGATTAATAGAAGTACTGCTATTAGAACCTGCGAAGGCAATAATTTTCTTCATTAGTATCGTATTAGAAAGTCAAAAGTAACCAAAATGTTCACAGTCCCAAAATAAGGCTACCTTTGTAGCATCAAAAAAAATAGATCAATTGACTTTTCGAGATTTAAATCTAAACACACAACTTCTTAATGCCCTTGACGATTTAGGGTTTGAGACTCCTACACCTATTCAGGAAAAAGCTTTTGCCCCGGTAATGTCTGGAAAAGATGTTGTAGGTATTGCACAAACAGGTACTGGTAAAACATATGCTTATATGCTTCCGATTTTAAGGATGCTAAAATATTCTGTACAACAAAACCCAAGAATATTGGTCTTAGTTCCTACGCGAGAACTTGTTGTACAGGTAGTTGATGAAATCGAAAAACTCTCTACGTATATCAATCTGCGAGTAACAGGAGTGTATGGAGGTACGAATATCAATACACAAAAACAAGCCGTTTCGCAAGGGTTGGATATTATAGTTGCTACTCCAGGGCGTTTATATGATCTGGCCGTAAGCAGAGCTTTACAACTTAAATCTATTCAGAAACTGGTAATCGATGAAGTCGATGTAATGTTAGATTTAGGATTTAGACATCAATTGATGAATATTTTTGATATCCTTCCGCGACAGCGACAAAATATTATGTTTTCGGCTACAATGACAGATGAAGTAGATCAAATGATTTCGGAAATATTTATCAAACCACAAAAAATATCAATTGCCAAAAGCGGAACACCTCTTGAAAACATCAAACAGTATGGTTACAAGATTCCAAATTTTTATACAAAAGTTAATCTGCTGGAACAATTGCTTTCTGATAAAGAAACCTATCACAAAACACTAATTTTTGTTGGTTTTAAAAAGATCGCCGATCGTTTATTTGAGCAGTTAGAAAAAAAATACGCAGACGAGATTTGTATTATACACTCTAACAAAACTCAAAACTATAGATTACGGAGTATAGAGCAGTTTAGAAAAGGAGAAAATCGAATATTGATCGCTACAGATGTAATGGCCAGAGGTTTGGACATAGAAAATGTAAGTCAGGTAATTAATCTCGACACCCCAGAATATCCAGAAAATTATATGCACCGTATCGGTAGAACCGGTCGTGCCGAAAAAGAAGGAGTCTCGTTTGTACTTACTACAGAAAAAGAACAAGAACATCTGGAAGCTATCGAAAGTTTGATGGAGATGAAAATCGAGCAATTAGACATTCCCTCTGGTGTAGAAATTTCTGATCAGCTTACTCCAGAAGAACAACCCAAGGTTAAAGAAATCAACAACCCTCATAAACGACCTAATGATGAAGTTGGGGCTTCTTTTCATGAAAAGAAAGAAAAAAATAAAAAAGTAAACCTGGGAGGTTCATACCAACGAGAAATTAAGAAAAAATATAAAAAACCTAAAACCAAAGGGGATAAAACATATAACTTAAAAAACAAAAACAAGAAACGATAATGTAACTGATTTTGTTTTTTTAGATTGAACTCTTCTAATACCTTTTTATGGATTTAAATCTTGCAGTATTAATCGACGGTGATAATATACCATCTTCGTATATAAAAGAAATGATGGAAGAAATTGCAAAATATGGCAATCCAACTATCAAAAGAATTTATGGCGACTGGACTAAACCAGATCTTACAAAGTGGAAAAAAATTCTTCTGGAAAATGCAATAACACCTATCCAGCAATATGGGTATACAAAAGGTAAAAATGCTACAGATTCTGCAATGATTATAGACGCAATGGATATTCTATATTCTGAAAAAGTGACTGGCTTCTGTTTAGTATCTAGTGATAGTGATTTTACTCGTTTAGCAACAAGACTTAGAGAGGCAGGAATGAAAGTCTTTGGAATAGGAGAAAAAAAGACACCAGATCCATTTATTGTAGCTTGTGATAAATTTATTTATCTCGAAATTCTTAAATACGAAGCAGAAGAAAATGAATCGGAATCTATTGATAATAAAGCCGTTTCTAAAAACAGTGTTGATAAAATCACTTCAAAAGAGATTAAATTAATTTCGCATACTATATCCGACGTAGCCGATGATGATGGTTGGGCTTTTCTTGGAGATGTTGGTAGTTTGTTACAAAAAAAGCAACCAAATTTTGATTCCAGAAACTACGGTTTTCAGAAATTAACTCCTTTAATCAAG
Organism: Aquimarina spinulae; assembly: GCF_943373825.1. Taxonomy (NCBI): domain Bacteria; kingdom Pseudomonadati; phylum Bacteroidota; class Flavobacteriia; order Flavobacteriales; family Flavobacteriaceae; genus Aquimarina; species Aquimarina spinulae. Next base: position 423,642 of record NZ_CALSBP010000002.1, read on the forward strand.
TCTATTAAAAATTTTGAAATTGAACAACGTGAAGCTGCTAAAGGACGGTCTAAGTTAATTTATGTGCGAAATAAAAGACAAAGGAAAAAATAAGCTAATTGCAACAAAAAATATAGATATGAAATCATTAGTAGCAAAAGGAGGAATATTTTTCATTATTCTAATGTCCTTTCAGGTAGAAGCTCAACAGGTCTATAAAGAAAAGTTTGCACATACTTTTTCTATTGTAGCAAGAGATAAAACTACCGGAGAAATGGCAGTAGGAGTGCAAAGTCACTGGTTTTCTGTAGGGTCGATTGTATCGTGGGGGCAATCTGGTGTTGGCGTGGTAGCAACACAATCCTTTGTTAATCCAGCATACGGCCCTAATGGGCTTGCACTTATGTCTGAAGGTAAAAGTGCAAAAGAAGCACTCGATCTTCTGGTAGCTAAAGATGATGGAAAAGATTTTAGACAAGTAGCTTTTCTGGATGCAAAAGGTAATGCAACTGCTTTTACTGGTGAAAAATGTATTGTCTCTGCACATCATATCGTTGGAGATAACTATGCTGTACAAGCCAATATGATGCTTAATGACAAAGTGGTTCCTGCAATGGCCAAGGCTTTTGAAGAACATAAAGACCTACCCCTGGCCGATCGTGTAGTCAAAGTACTTATCGCTGCTCAGGAAGCCGGAGGAGACATTAGAGGTAAGCAATCTGCTGCACTGGTGGTCGTGAATGCAAAACCAGCCAAAAACTCCTGGGAAGATAAAAAAGTAAACCTAAGAGTAGATGATCACGCAACACCATTAGTAGAATTACAACGCCTATTACAAGTACACAAAGCCTATGAATATATGAATAAAGGAGACCTGGCAGTAGAAGTCGGAGATATGGAAATGGCTCTCCAAGCCTATGGATCTGCAGAACAATTATTTCCAGAAAATTTAGAAATGAAGTATTGGAAAGCAGTAGCATTGGCTAATAACAAAAGACTTGATGAAGCATTGCCTGTATTTAAGCAAATTTTTGATAAAGATGATAATTGGAGAGAACTCACCAAAAGGCTCCCAAAATCAGGATTATTAACCGTATCAAAAACACAACTTAATCAAATCCTTACCTTATAGAATATGTATTAAAGTTTCAAGTTTGCATTAACCCGTTTTGACTCATAAATTTACACTTCTTAATAAACACATCAAATCAATGAAAAGTAAATTATCCCTATTATTTATCTTTTTTATGCTACTTGTTGCATGTAAAGAATCAAAAAAGAATACTCCCAAAAATGAGAAACCATTATCTAAGGAAATAGTACTCGATGAAAATGATATCTATTCGGTATTAGTTTCTAAGAATAATCAAATTGTATTTGAAGAATATTATAATGGAAAAACATCAGAGAATGTATCAAACGTTCAGTCTCTTACCAAAGGAATTATGAGTATTCTTATTGGAATTGCAATCGATAAAAAATTTATTACCAGTGAGAATGAAACCATTGATACATACTTCGCCGATGAATTCAAAGATATTGAAGACGAGAGAAAAAAGACGATCACTATTAAGCACTTGCTAAATCAAACCTCTGGACTTTCCTGGAAAGGTTTCTTAGAGCATCAAAACTGGATAAATAGTGAAAACCCAATAGCATTTGTCTTACAAAAAAAATTAGAGCACACTCCTGGAGAAACATATAATTACAATACCGGCGCTACCCACCTACTATCTGCTATCCTAAATAAATCTACAGGAAAAACAACTCTTGAGTTTGCAAATGAAAATTTGTTCAATGCATTAGCTATTAATACTGTAAATTGGGAAAAACGAAATGATGGTCATTATGATGGTGGTGGACTTGGATTAGAAATGAAGCCTGGTGATCTTTTAAAAATAGGTCAATTATTAGAGCATAAGGGTACATATAATGGTGTTGAAATAGTTTCTAAATCATGGGTAGAAAAACTATTTGATGTAAACGAAAAATTAGCTACCGATTGGGGGCTAAGAAATTCTAAACATGGTTTTTGTTGGTATCATGCAAATCTAAATGAGGATCGTATTAATTATGGAATGGGATATGGCGGACAATTCATAATCATGATTGCTGATAAAAACCTGGTGATCGTTACAACACATAATCACGATACACCAAACGGAATTAAACAACAAATCAAATTCTTAAATGGAAAACTTCCGTTATTAATTGAAAAATATGGTAATTAACACCTGCAATATTTTATAAATGGCCTCTATCTTTGCTCATGGATTTACAGCATATGCCTTTGGTAAAAGTTTTTCGAAAGAAATATATACCAAAAAGTTATGGATATTAGGAATTATCTGTTCTATCCTTCCTGACGCAGATGTCATAGGTTTTAAATTTGGTATAACGTATGAAAGTTTTTGGGGGCATAGAGGGTTTTCGCATTCATTACTCTTTGCTTTACTCCTGGGGATTATAGTTACTTTTATTTTCTATTCTAAAAAAGCATATCCCAAAACAAGAGTTGCACTAATCTTATATTTTACGGTTTGCACGGCTTTTCATGGCGTTCTTGATGCTATGACTACAGGGGGACTTGGGATTGCATTCTTCTCTCCTTTTGATACTACCCGATATTTTTTTCCGTGGCGACCGATTCAGGTATCGCCAATTGGCGCTAGTAAGTTTTTTAGTACCTGGGGCATTAAAGTATTGTTAAGTGAGTTGATCTGGGTCGCCATACCAACAAGTATTTATATCTTAGTAATTCGTTATTTCAGAAAACGAAAAAACTAACTTCAAAAAAACAATGAAAAACTCGATTAAACCTCTATTTATTTTAATACCCCTATGGCGGACAGGAGTTATTAGCGTATACTATTTCTCTATTTAAAACTGAACAATAATATATGAGAGAATTTCAAAATAACACTTCACCAAAAAGCAAAAGAAAATCAAAAGTTACTATAGGGCAAGCTTTCAAAACCATCATATGGCCTCGAAAAAATCTTGTTTTTATTGGATTATTATTAATTGTACTAAGTAGATTAGCTGGCCTGGTATTACCTATGGCCAGTAAATATCTAATGGATGATGTTATCGCCAAAAAAGATTATGAAATGCTAAAAATGCTTTTGATTGGCGTAGGTCTCGCAATTCTGGTGCAAGCAGTAACATCATTTCTTTTAACCCGAATACTAAGTGTACAGGCACAATTTCTAATTTCAGAATTAAGGGCACAAGTACAGAAAAAAGTGCTCTCTTTACCTATTAGTTTCTTCGACAATACAAAATCCGGAGCATTAGTATCTCGTATTATGAGTGATGTAGAAGGTGTTCGTAATCTTATTGGTACTGGATTAGTACAATTAGTTGGAGGTACAATTACGGCTATTATCTCATTGGTATTGCTCATTAGAATTAGCCCTTCGATGACATTATTTGTACTGGTTCCTGTATCTGTATTTGGAATCGTTGCTTTAAAAGCATTCAAATATATTCGTCCAATCTTCAGGAAACGAGGAGTTATCAATGCAGAAGTTAAAGGTCGATTAACCGAAACTCTTGCCGGAGTACGGGTAATAAAAGGATTTAATGCCGAGGCACAAGAAAACAAAACCTTCGAAGAAGGAGTAGATCGACTATTTCAAAATGTAAAAAAGAGTTTAACCGCTACAGCATTAATGACTAGTTCTTCAACATTTTTATTGGGTATTGCTTCTACCGGAATTATGGGAATTGGTGGATATAAAATTATGATTGATGAATTGACCATTGGTGATTTTCTTTCGTTTACACTACTGCTGGGATTTATGATTGCACCCATTGTACAAATGAGTAATATCGGAAGCCAGTTAACCGAAGCACTGGCAGGTCTGGATCGTACCGAAGAGCTTATGAATATGACTCCGGAAGAAGAAATAGAGGATAGAAACATCACTTTAGAACATATAACAGGAGATATCATCTTTGACAATGTTTCATTTTCATACGAAGAAGGAAAAGAGGTACTCCATAACATTAGTTTTAAAGCTCCTTCGGGATCTGTAACTGCTTTGGTAGGCAGCTCTGGTTCTGGCAAATCTACAATCGCCGGATTAGCAGCTACATTCTTAAACCCAAAATCAGGAACTATTACTATTGATGATAATGATATTTCTAAAGTAAAGTTGCATAGTTACCGACGTAATCTGGGAGTTGTATTACAAGATGAATTCTTGTTTGAAGGTTCTATTAGAGAAAATATTTTATTTCCTAATCCAGGAGCTACAGAAGTACAATTGCAACAAGCTGTAAAAGCTTCATACGTGAATGAGTTTACAGATCGTTTTGATGACGGGTTAGATACACTAATAGGAGAACGGGGTGTAAAACTTTCTGGAGGACAACGACAGCGAATTGCCATTGCAAGAGCTATTCTGGCGAATCCTAAAATTATTATTCTTGATGAAGCAACATCAAATCTGGATACAGAAAGCGAAGCTTTGATTCAAAAAAGCCTTGGCGAATTAATGAAAGGCAGAACTACTTTTGTTATTGCACATAGATTAAGTACAATCAAAAAAGCAGATCAAATTTTGGTTATCGAATCTGGTAACATAGCCGAACGCGGTAATCATGATGAACTTATTGCCGCAGAAGGCAGATATTTTGATCTATACACATATCAAGCTAGAATTTAGTATTTTTAGAATACAAAAATCAAGCTTATGAAAAATAACATTAGAGGTGGTAATGCACCAATCGCATGCCAATTAGAGGTTGATAAAAACTATGCTTGGTGTTCTTGTGGTCATAGTATAGATCAACCGTTTTGCAATGGGAATCATAAAAAAACAGGAGGTTCTCCTCCCATCATTTTTTCTGTAGAAGAAACAAGAGAGGTTTATTTATGTACTTGTAAACAGACCAACAATCCTCCGTATTGTGATGGATCACACGACAACTAAACAAAAAACCTGTATACATACTATCATGATACAGGTTTTTATAATTAACCAAATTTTTGAAATTCTCTATTCTCTTATAAACTCTGATCGTTTATTTCTAAAATCTAAAATCATTTTATTCTGATTAGGCAAGAATTCCATTTTTACTTCATATGGCTCAGATCTAAATTTATCCTTATCATAAGCTTCCAGGGAAAAAGTAGGTCCGTTTTTTGCATGTACAATCAACGCAGCATCTTCATTGGTGATTTTAATTTCAAAAGGGAAAGTATCTCCTTTATAAACCCCTAAATATGTATCAAGCTCTTCGGTTTTTAATAGTAATGCAGGTTTAAACTCAGGAAGTTTATTATCTATTCCAAAATAAATTTTCAAAGCCGCAAGTATGCAACTTTTGGGCGACATTACAGCTCCGTTAGCAATATAAGTAACTGCTAATTTCTCTTCTGGTATGTAAATCGATAACGATTGAAACCCATCTATGCCTCCATTATGCCCGTATATTTGTTTACCATGCAATACGTTATCGTCTAATCCCATTCCCATTCCGGTTGATGTATCTGTCATTTGATTTAAAGACGTATCTGAAACCAGTTTTCCTGAAAACAAGCTTTCATAAAAAGCATTTAATTCTGAAGCTGTTGATACTATGGCTCCAGCTCCCATTGGGCCACTCATATCGGTATGGTTTTTTATTAATTTCCATTCAGAATCCTCTTCAAAATAAGGTAAAGCTTCATTATTTTTAGGATTTATCTTTTTACCATATTCTGTTCTTTGCAGTTTAAGAGGTTTTATGATTCTTGACTCCAAAATTTTAGAAAAGGATTTGTGTTCGATATTCTCTGCTATATAAGAAAGTAAAATAAAATTCGTGTTCGAGTATTTTGTTTCTTCTCCAGGTTCAAAGACAGTTCCGTTTTTAATAAAACGTTCTAACATCTGTTCTCTGCTTTTTGGGGTTATTATCCATGATGCAAAGTTTTCTTGCTCTGTAATATTAAACAAACCACTTTGATGTCTTAGCAAATTATCGATCGTTATTTTTTTGGCATTAGGGATGTTAGGAAAATACGTATCCAAAGTTGTATCAAAACTTAGTTTTCCTTCTTCAACAAGTTTTGCAATTATAGTCGCTGTAAATGTTTTTGTAATCGAACCTATTCTATATTTTGTTTTCTTATTATTTTTGGTTGTGTTGGCGATATCAGAATAGCCTATAGATTTATGATAAATTTCTTTTCCTTCTTTAAAAATAGAAAAACTCCCCATTCCTTTATTATTGGTTTCAATCAACATAAACAAACTATCTAATTTCGCTTTGTTAAACGTTTGAGCGTTGCTACCGTAGCTTACTAAAAAAGCTATCATTATTATCTTTTTAATCATGATATTTTAAGTTTTAAATTTGTTGAATTAGGCAATAAAGAGTCCTGTATAGCATATTTAAAATCAGATGTTTCTTGATTTTAAATGGGCTAAGATCAACAGGTTTTATGTTTTTATTTATTGATTTTGATGAGGTAGTATTCTAAAAAAATCCACTACCTAGGGCTAAAATTGATATATAGTACTGTACCGTTTTTTGTTTTTGAATGAATGATTATAATTTATTTTTACCCTTTAACACTACTTTGGCGTATTCTAAGTCATTGCTTTGTTTAAAAACCCCTTCAGGGTTAACAATGCAATGAAAAGGAATTGTAGAAAAATAAAATTTCTGCATTGTTTCGAAATCATGACCATTGGTGTTCAATTGGATTCCTTTTGGATTTTTATTGGTTATATATTTTTCCCATCGTTTTGTATCTCGATCTATTGAAATATCAATGAATATAATATTCTCATCCTCTTTAAATTCATTTTTCATTTGTTCGAGTATAGGTTTTTCTGCTATACAGGGAGGGCACCAGGTCGCCCAAAAAGTTATATACAATGTTTTTCCTTTGTAATTATTTAAAGAAGCTAAATTTCCTTCTGAATCAATATATTCTATATCTGGTAGATAATTATCTGAGTTTGTATTAAAGTCCCATACCGTCTGAGCATGTACTAAGTCTCCGTCCTGTGTTATTTTAAATCCTTTTTGCAATAATATCAAAGGTTGAGAAAGTAAAAAATAAGTAAACACAAAAAACAAAATAAAGATAGAAGATACTCTATACACTTTTTTCACTTCCTTTCTTGAAGCAATCAATGACAAAACTCCAATGATTATCAGTACTATTATAAAAGGGAAATACAAAAACCTAAATGGCTTAAAAATCAAAAGTGGCAAAAACAGAAAAGGAAGATACTGTACAGAAGTATTCTTATTTATCGTTCCACTTACATAAAACCCTAATATGCATATCAAAATAGGTATCCATTTTAGTAATGCCGAATTATAAATAGGGAATACTTTAAGAAATAGAAAAAACAACGCAAATAATAGTATTGAGAAAGAAAGAATTCCCAAAAGAATTTTAAAAATAGATTTCTTGATCATAACTTACTCTTTTTCTTTAGTTATCCATGTAAAAACAATTGTAGCAATTCTTGAAACTATAAAAACAAAAAAACCAAAGACTGCAGGAAGTGCAGATACTTTTAATCCACTTGCAAAAACATGAGTAGAGATTTCATCTATTATTTCTACTTTATCAAACATTCCTACAATACCTATTAATTGCCCTAATAGCCCCCATACCAATGTTAAAAGTCCTATAGAATTGATTAGGTTTATGTATTTTTCTGAAGGAATACCTTTTTGTATAACTACCCATATGTTTTTTATAATGATAAGCAATACGATCAGAAACATAATAACTATCGGTATCATAAAAAACATTCCTCCCTCTTCTATTCTATCACCTAGGGTTGTAAAGATTGATGAAGTTCCGTTTTGTAAAACAAATAGCTTTACAATATTGAGCATTAAATTGACCATGCTATAAAATCGATTTTAAAAAGTTATTTTTTGATAATTTCTATTTCTGAATACTCTTTTTTGGTAAAAGTTCCTTTCATTTCTAATGGTTGTTGTTTAACATATTTATTAAAAAAAGTAAGAATCAATTGATTAGTAATATAAGACATTCTATCTGGATCGATTTCTCCTGTTTCTGTAAGTGAATGGATTTTTGACCAATACCCCAGATCTCCAAAATTAGCATGCCCTGTCGACTTTATCGTAACCAAATAGTAATCATTTTTTGCCACTTGATCGTATACATAGAAGTTTGGAGTAAAGAATTTATCATAATTTCTATCGGCATGCATTACCAAGAGTGGTGCTTTCAGCGTGGTATCGATTACTCTTCCAAATTGCGCTCCGTCCATATTAATTACTCCTTTAATCTTTTTATTTACCGATGCATTTTGCACTACTGCTGCCCCACCCCATGAATGTCCCAATAATCCAACTTGATCCATATTCAATTTTTGATATAAAAAGCTACTCGAATCCTCGCTTAATACAGCCAATTGATCTATAACAAATGAAATATCATCCGACCATCTATCAAGGCTTTCAAAATATGGTAAATATTGTATGAGTTCATAGGCTGCCTTATTGCCACGCTTACCTTTTGCATGGAGCGCTAAATCCATCTTTTTACGTACAAAACCAAAATCTACCTCTGTATTCATGTCGTCAATATTTTTTTGACTCCATTTGATTCGTTTTCCTTGGTATTCTGAAAGAAAAGATTCATATGTATGATGTATCCCAAAAACCACATATCCCTGACTTACAATTTCCTCAATAATCGAAGTATACATTTTACTATTCCATAATAACCCATGAGATAAAATGATAATAGGCAACTGTTTATTTTTTATGATTGGAAGTGACTTTTGGGCGTGAGTCTTTGTAAGATCAAAATGTGTAGCAATGATAGAAGGCATACCTTTACTTTCTACAAAAGCCTCTGCATATCCATGATCCATATACCGTATCGGTTTTGTAATTTCACGGTCAGAAGGATAGTATACATCTATTGTTAACTTTCTATAATCTCCCTTTTCTTTTGTAAGTGTTTCTTCTCGTGTTTTATCTTCAAGATATAATGACGTTAATCCCACCGAAAAAGCACCAGATGGTTCTGGAAACTTAATCACAGGCATTATGATGCAAAGAACAATACTAAGTAAAGTAATACTCAATCCTAAACTAACTAACAAAACCTTTACTATTTTTTTAATGTTGGAGACATAGTATAATACTATACTTATCAAAAGTGCGATATAACCTAAATACATCTGCCATCGAACTCCTTCTACTAACCAGTGAAGTACAAAAAAAACAATGCTAATATAAAAAAGCCATTTTTTGGTCTTCACATATTGTGTAAAAGAACAGATTAAAAAACCTATTAATGAAAGAAATAAAAAAAGTTCTAAGATTCGCATTGATTCTGTTATGGTTTATTTTGAATCAAAACTAACCCCATTAGATTTACATTATTGGGTATTTGCGACCAACTACCAAATTAGCTTTGCTTATACCTTAAATAGTACCAAAAATGTGGTAAACCTGTAAAAAACCATATCAATTTGGCTTTTTACCTCGTTAACAATGCTGTTTAAAAAAATATATTGATATTACACTCTATTTTTGTTTAGCTAATGATTTCTAAAGAGTTTGTATTAAAAATAATTGTAGAATTATTACTTCATATCATCTTTTGGATTGTAGTATTGGTTTGCTATACCTATTTCTTTGGACATAATACAGATAACATAAATTATGTTTTTTCTTTTTCGTTATTCTTAATGCCGGTAACAATTGGGACTACCTACACTATAATTAACCATCTCATTCCAAAATATCTATTAAAAGAGAAATATTTACTTTTCTTATTATACTGCATATATACTATCATTATTTCTGCTTTTTTTATTACTATTTCGTTTTTTTACGGGTTGATTTTTTTATCATCCCTAAAATTAGAAGGAATGGCTCCTATGACCAGAAGTCCCTTTTTTCTGTTTATTGCGGTATATTTTGTAGTCTTTGTTGCCAGTGCTTTTAGTTTGGTACGACATAATTATAAATCAAACTCAGCAAACCGAGAACTACAACATAAAGTCTTAGAGGCTCAGCTTAAACTTAAAGAGCAAGAATTACATTATCTCAAAATGCAAATTCATCCTCATTTTTTATTCAATACGTTAAACACGATGTATGGATTTGCACTAAAAAAGTCTGAAGAGACTCCAGAAATGATCTTAAGGCTTTCGAATCTATTAGACTATCTCTTATATCAGGTAGATAAACCTCTGGTACCATTAAAACAAGAATTAGATCATATCAAAGACTATGTTACCTTAGAAAAAATGCGATTTAATGATACACTAGATGTAATTATGGATTTTGAAAATGTAAACGATTCTATTCATATTGCTCCTATGCTGTTAATTCCGTTTGTAGAAAATAGTTTTAAGCATGGTCAAATAAGGAATAAAAAACTCTCTATTTATATGAAACTAACCCATATAGATAACGTAGTACATTTTTGTATAAAAAATTCAATTTATAGTTCGTCTGAAAATGACCCGGATGGTATTGGTTTATCTAACATCAAAAAAAGGCTTTCCTCATTGTATGCAGATAATCATGAGTTACTAATTTCTATAGATGAGCAGTGGCATAGTGTCGAATTAAATCTAAACACTTCTAAAACAAAAAATCTATGAGCACCAAAATATCCTGTATCATAGTAGATGATGAGCCTACGGCAAGAGAGATTATCACATCTCACCTGTCAAAAATTGATCGTATTGAGGTTATAGCAACATGTAGTAACGCTCTAGAAGCGTTTAATTGTATTAATACCCAAAAAGTAGATCTTATTTTTCTAGATATAAATATGCCTGAGATTTCGGGAATCTCTTTTGCGAAATCTATTAATAAGGATATCAAAATTATATTTACTACTGCTTATCGTGAATATGCTATTGATGGTTTCGATCTTCATGCAGTAGATTATTTATTAAAACCTATCGCTTATGAACGATTACTAAATGCCATACATAATTATTTTGAAGTCTATCATAAGACAGAATTATCAAAAACTATCGAAACCAGCTCGAATGAATTTATTTTTGTTCGATCAGATCGAAGAATGAAAAAAGTTGATTTTTCCGAAATTATTTATATCGAAAGTTATAGCGATTATGTAAAAATCCATTGCTCATCTAATACTATTGTTACTAGAGAAACAATAAGTACAATCGAATCCAAATTACCACAGCAATATTTTATGCGAACCCATCGATCTTATATTATTGCTATTTCGAGGATAGATTCTTTTTCTAATGAAGAGATTATAGTTGGTAAAAAGTCTATCCCTATTAGCAGAAATTACAAAGCTGAAGTATTGTCGAGATTAGAGAACATGTAAGTATGAGTCTTACCTAACAATTCTAAGCCTGTTGAAGATTATAAAAACTTCAACAGGCTTAGTTTTACACTAATATATTATGCTTTTTACTACTTCTTAATTTGATTAAGAATGTAACGCTCTATTATCTGTAGCTGCAAGTGCTGCTTCTTTTACTGCTTCCGCAAAAGTTGGGTGCGCATGAGACATACGAGAAATATCTTCGGCAGATGCTCTAAACTCCATTGCAGTAACTGCTTCGGCAATAAGATCTGCGCAACGTGCTCCAATCATATGAACGCCCAATACCTCATCTGTAACTTCGTCTGCAAGTATTTTTACAAAACCATCAAGATCGCCACTAGCACGTGATCTACCAAGTGCTCTAAAAGAAAATTGCCCTGATTTATATTTGATACCAGCTTCTTTTAATTCTTCTTCAGTTTTACCCACCGCAGCTACTTCTGGCCAGGTATATACTACTCCTGGGATCAGATTATAATCAATATGTGGTTTCTGTCCTGCTAGCGTTTCAGCAACAAAAACTCCTTCTTCTTCAGCTTTATGTGCTAACATAGCTCCTTTTATCACATCACCTATCGCGTAGATATTAGAAGCACTCGTTTGTAAATGGTCATTAACCTCAACTTGTCCTCTGTCATTAAGTTTTACTCCTGCGGCTTCTGCATTTAATCCATCTGTATATGGTCTTCTTCCTACAGATACCAAGCAGTAATCTCCTTTAAACTCTACCGGATTTCCTTTTTTATCATCTGCAGTTACCGTTACTTCATCTCCAGAAACCGATACTCCTGTTACCTTATGAGAGGTATAAATTTTGGATTTCTGTTTTTTCATTACTTTCTGTAATTCTCTAGATAGCGCTTTATCCATTCCGGGAATAATTCGATCCATATATTCTATTACAGAAACTTCTGCTCCCAAACGGCGATATACTTGCCCTAATTCTAGTCCAATTACTCCACCTCCAATAATAATTAGGTGTTTTGGTACTTCTTTTAGTTTAAGTGCTTCTGTAGATGTAATTACTCTCTTTTTATCAATTTCGATAAATGGTAATGTTGATGGTTTAGAACCAGTAGCAATTATCGTATTTTTAGCTTCGATTGTTTCTACAGTCCCATCTGTTTTTGTAATATTAATATGCGTAGTATCTTTAAATGATCCTACACCTTCAAAAACATCAATCTTATTTTTTTTCATCAAAAAACTAACTCCGTCACAAGTCTGATCTACCACAGTTTGCTTACGGGCAATCATCTTTTCTAGATTGATCTTTACATCACCAGGAATCTCGATCCCATGATCTGCAAAATGCTTTACAGCATGCTCATAATGGTGAGAAGAATCTAACAATGCCTTACTGGGTATACACCCTACATTAAGACAAGTTCCTCCAAGTGTTGAATATTTTTCGATTATTGCGGTTTTCATTCCCAGTTGTGCGCATCGAATAGCGGCCACATATCCACCAGGTCCAGAGCCAATTACGGCTACATCATATGTACTCATAATAGATTATTATGTTGTGCGTGTTAATTATGAACAACAAATGTACAAATGTTTTGCTTCTTACAGAAGCACTGATCTTGTCAAATTTTCATTATAAAGCAATATTAGGGCAATCAAAAAGTTATACTTTAATTCATAGTAAAGAATGAATTAATGAAAGAATGAGATCATGAAGCCATCAAAAAACAAAAATCTTTGCTAATTTGCAGCTTCGATACTTTATTTACTCTTAATGACCTTTTGATATAATTATGCGATATCTATCAACTCTTTTTTTGCTTGCTGTACTAGTTTTATGGAGCTCCTGCCGTAATGATTTTGAGTCAAATCCTAGTATAGGAAATTTAAATTTCTCGACAGATACCTTATTTCTAGATACCGTTTTTACCAATATAGGTTCCAGTACATATAGTTTTAAAGTATATAACCATACCAGCGACGATTTTACCATTCCTGCAATTGCGCTAGAGCGTGGTGAAAATTCTAACTACAGGCTTAATGTTGATGGTATTCCCGGAAAATCCTTCGAGAATATTCAGGTCTTAGCCAAGGATAGTATTTTTGTTTTTGTAGAAACAACAACAGATATCACTAATCAAACAGCAGATGCAGAGTTTTTATATACAGATCGAGTGTTATTTGATACAGGAGGAAATCAACAGGATGTTGATCTGGTAACTCTAATAAAAGATGCCGTATTTTTGTTCCCTTCTCGAGATGCCATGACAGGCGAAACAGAAACGTTATTACTCGGTCTGGATAATGAAAATAATGAAATTAGAATTGAAGGCTTCTTTCTAGAAGATGATCAACTCAACTTCACCAACGAAAAACCTTATATCGTTTATGGATATGCTGCTATACCTAGCGGAAAAACACTTACTATAGATGCAGGTGCAAGAATACACTTCCATACTAATTCTGGGATTATAGCTGCAAACGGTGCTACTCTTATTGTAAACGGTGAACTAAGTACAGATCCAGAGCTTCTTGAAAACGAAGTGATTTTTGAAAGTGATCGCTTAGAACCTGGTTTTAGTGATATCCCGGGGCAATGGGGAACTATCTGGCTTACTGCAGGAAGCACAGGTCACTCTATAAATCATGCAACCATAAAAAATGCAACAGTAGGAATACTAATGGACTCTAATGACGGAGGCTCAGATCCGACGCTTACGATTAAAAACACCCAGATCTATAATAGTTCTAATGTAGGACTTCTGGCACGTACAGGTAATGTACTGGGAGAAAATCTGGTAATTAATAATGCCGGGCAAGTATCTCTTAACTGTTCACTAGGCGGTACCTATAATTTTAACCACTGTACATTTGCAAATTATTCTAGTATCGGAACTGGGTTTAGAGAGCTTCCAACAGTATTGATTGATAACAATTTACGAGTAAATGAAACCGATGTTGTTGTCGCAGATTTACTTGAAGCTAATTTTACAAACTGTATTATCTACGGAAATCAGGATCTAGAATTAATATTCAGTAAAATTGATGGCACAGCATTCAATTATAATTTCAAGAACTGTTTAATTAGGTTTAATGATTCTGGTGACCAGTTTACTGGCAATCCTTTATACGATTTTACCAATACTTCTTTGTATGAAAATATTCTTTTAAATGAAGAACCCGATTTTAAAACTCCGCTTGAAAACATGCTTAGTATTGGTGAAAATTCTGCCGCTAATGGTAAAGCTTCTACTCCCACCTCGGGAACCGATATTTTAGGAACCCTTCGCAGTACTACTGCTCCCGATATAGGTGCATACGAAAGTACAGCCTTTGAAATAGAAAATTGATTTATATTATCATTCTTCATTAGTACCTTTTAGTATCTTACATACAGAGATACTAAAAACCGTATTTTTACTTATAGGAAACAATTACGATAAAGGTTAGATTTGATATAATAACCATATTACTAACTAATCTTTTACACAAATGAAAACTAAATTTGCCAACCTAGCAAGTTCTTTATTAGTGGCTTGTCTTGTAATCTTCGTTATTGTTATTTCTTGTAAAACAGACAAAAAAGACAAAAAAGAAAAGACAGAGCAACAACCTGTTGCTTATGAAAATGTAGAAGAAAAAAGTAACGATTGTAATTGCGAACCTGCATGGTTTCCTCACGCTCAAACACCTCCTCCAGAAGAAGGTAAAGGAAGTCCGTTTGATACTACCAGTACAACAAATTGTATTTTTCAACAATGGTCCTGGCAAAAATTCTTATGGTTAACCAAACCAGATAATGGAACAACTGTTTTTGAAAATAAGTTAATACAGGTTAGTGATTTAATGATTCCTGTAGAACCTCAATCAGGATTATCTTTAGTTCTTAAAGATATAGAACAAGCCGGTTCTGATGGAGTCTTAAAAACCAATTCTCAATTTAATTCGAGCATAAGTAAATCTGATACGGTTTACTATTCGATTCATATTGACGATACCTTAAAAGTTGCTGCCGATCATTTTAAAACTGCTATCCTGGATGGATCCATTCCTCATAATAATACCGAAACATTTCCTATTGGATCATTAGAGTTAAAAGTTTCGTGGGTAAAAACCAGTGCAATACCTACAGGTAAGCTTTCGTCATATTACCAAACCAAAGCAGCCATTTATGAAAATGGTACATATGTTACCAGTGATGTTGCTTTACTAGGAATGCATGTCGTTGGGGTTGTCATAAATCATCCAGAATTTATTTGGGCAACTTTTGAGCATAATGATATGGCACCTTACTATGATTGGAATACCAATACAGTATCTTCTCCCGATGAAAAATTATTATTTGGGAAAGGAAGTACTTCTTCTTTAGATGCAATTACTTGGGATACTATTACAAAAGAGCCTAAAGAGCCTAATAAAGCTTTTACGCTTTTCGAATTTGGTGTTCCTAGAACACAGGGCAACGGTTTTATGGAAACCAGTCAAAAAGAACCAAAAAATTATGACAACATTACAACGATCAATTCCTGTGTTTCTTCAAAACTTAAGGATGTATGGAAAAACTATTTTTATAACGGAGGGATTTGGATCGATACCGATGGGCTATCTCCACAAAAACAAGCAGATACCATCCAAAAATTAGCCGGTAATATATCTCATGCTACAAAAGGATCTATCGCAAGAGGGTCTCTAAATCTTTCTAACCTTACTATGGAAACCTATACACAGACTTTTCAAAATGATGTACATGATATCAATGTAAATAACTTGGTCAATTGCTTTGTTTGCCATAACTCAGAGAATTTTAACGAAGACAAAGCTAAATCACCATTATACTTAAGTCATATATTTAATGCTTTTCTGCAACATGGAGCAGGAAAAACACATGATGAAATCAATGCATTAAAAATCAAAGAATTTAACGACCAGTTTATAAAAAAAGAGTAATTCTCATATTCAATTCCATTAAAACTGCTCGTATTTTATCATAGGCAAATACGAGCAGTTTTCTATTTCACCACATATCGAACTCCATTCATCCCAAGATTTTTCGAAACTTAAACAATAAAGCCAACAAATCATTACATTTGAATACGTTTATAAAAACGAAAACTTATAATCTATTTTTCAGTTTATTACAATGAATTCATACATTTTTACCTCTCAACGATTAGGTTTCCGTAATTGGACCCTCGATGACTTAGAAACATTAGCCGAAATCAATACTGATGATGATGTGATGGAGTTTTTTCCGTTTAAGCCATCAAAAGAAGATACCAAAGCATTTATTATAAGAATGCAGGAAATGTACACAGAAAAAGGGTTTTGTTATTTTGCTGTTGATTTGCTGGATAATGCAGAACTTATAGGGTTTATAGGTTTATGTGAACAAACTTATTTAGAAAAACTAAACCCCTTTGTCGATATCGGTTGGCGACTCAAAAAAAGTATCTGGAACAAAGGATATGCTACCGAAGGCGCCAAAGCTTGTTTAGATTTTGGTTTTAATACTATTGGATTAGACAAAATTTACTCTGTAGCACCAGCAATTAACATAAAATCAGAATTAATTATGAAAAAGATCGGGATGCAACAAATCGAAACCTTTGAACACCCTAAATTATTAGATAATGAGCGATTGAAATGCTGTGTGTTATATGAGAGAGAAAAAGGATACATACTAGAATAATTAAAAAACAATTACTATGTCAAAATTTAAAATTATAGCCATAGCATTAATTACTTTTCTATGTTTTACACGAATAGCTATAGCTCAAGAAGATGCGGTACATAAAAAAATCAATGCAGACATGTATGGTAATTTCTCTAAAGCATTTGAGACTTTAGATTATGACTTATTTGCTTCTATACATAGCAAAGAAATGATTCGAATTTCGGGAAATGGTGGTGAAATTAAAAAAGCAAGTGCCTATTTAAAAGGGTATAAAAAACGATGGAGCGTTCCTTCCAAAAAACCTGCTCCGATTGATTTTAGGTTATTTGAAAGAATCTACTCTGATTCCCTGGTTTCTGACAGAGGAATTTACAGAGTTACTTATATCGACGACACTAATCAAACAAAACACTCCTATGGTCAGTTTCATGTTGTATTAAAGATGGAAGATAAAAACTGGAAAATATGGATCGATTATGATTCTGATGAAAATAAAAGTATTAATAAGGATAATTATGATGCTGCTTTTTCTATTTCTGAATATAAAAAATACTGGAAACACTAAGATAGTCTGAAGTTTCTATTACATTTGAAAAACACTTACTGCAATTGTACACATGAAGATTACAAGAAAAATAAGAATCATACTCATTCTCTCTCTGGTCTTACTAAATATAAGTTGTGATCAGATTTCAAAGAATGTTGTTCGGCAAACGATCGAACCTTATGAGCGTATAGAAGTTTTTAAGGATAGTTTTGTATTGACTAAAGTAGAAAACACTGGTGCAGCCTATAGCTTGGGATCAGATTTGGCTCCGATCTTAAAAATACTTTTATTACAAATTCTTCCAATACTAGTGTTGTTACTATTATTAAGACAGATACTGATTAAGACAAATTATTCTAGAGAAACAATCATAGGTTTTGCTTTTATTATCGGTGGCGGAATCGGAAACCTTTTTGATCGCATTGTATATGGATCGGTAACTGATTTTTTGATTTTAGATTTAGGAATCATAAAAACCGAAATATTTAACCTTGCCGATGTTTCAATTTTTTTAGGTTCAATTTTAGTTTTAATTACTACTTTTTTTAATAAAAAAGGAACTATTTTTAAAGAAAAAATTCAATAACAATGAGTTGGATTAAAGAAATATCATATACCGATGCAACGGGTCAATTAAAAAAAATCTATAACCGTATTAAAGGTCCAGATAATAATGTAGATAATGTATTGTCTATACACAGTTTACGACCACATACTCTGGTAGGCCATATGGGCTTATATAAAAATGTATTACACAACTCTAATAATACATTACCCAAATGGTACTTAGAGACTCTTGGTGTATATGTAAGTAGCCTCAATCAATGTAGCTATTGTGTAGATCATCACTCGGTTGGATTAAAACGACTATTGAATGATGATACCAGGTTTAAGGAAATTTTGTCCTGTTTATCCAAAGATGAATTGCAAAATCATTTTAAGTATCAATATTTGGCAGGCCTTCAATACGCTAAGAAGTTAACATTATCACATCATACTATTACCGAATCAGATATTCATAACCTTAGGGATCAAAACTTATCTGATGGTGAGATCCTGGAGATCAATCAGGTAGTAAGCTATTTTAATTATGTAAATAGAACTGTAGTTGGTTTAGGAGTTAATACTGATGGAGATATTATTGGACTTTCACCCAATGATAGTGATGACGCCAAGAACTGGAGTCATTCCTGAATATTGTTACCTGTTTTAAGATCATTAGAATTGATAGTAGTATAATGTTTCCATTTCTTTTGAAATATAGAATCATTGTCGATATATCGTTTTCCTGATTCATAATAAATAAACTCATCTCTTCCTGTTAACTCAGAATCATTAGATATTTTGCTATAAAAATTAGCATACTCTTCTTTTTCTTTCTGTAATGTGTTACGAAGGGAAATATAAACATTTGACTCTGGATGAGACTTTTTCCAGATATCATATTCTGTTGCATTTGAAACATACCTAATAGTATGCAATAAACTATCCTTAATTTTTATATCCATACCGTCTGTATAATATATTCTTTTGTTTGCATAGTCTATATTTTTCATATAAAACCGACTCTTATTGTATGACAAAATCCCATATTCACCAACGGGAGTAAGTCCATGTACTTTTCTTACTACAATAAAACCAAAATCTTTATCCGAAATTCTTTTTATTAGCAATATAGCCTTATACACAGGATGATTATGTATTGTATCCCGAAAAAAAGCATATCCATCTACAAGATCATAACGTCCTTCTATACTTGGGGTCTCAATACTATTTATGGTATCTTCCTTTTTTTCAGCACGTTCAACCTCCTGTTGTAAGTTTTCTTTTTTTACATTTTCTTCAGCTGGTTTGGGCGTTAAATTACTACAACCTGATAATGTAAGCACTAAATAGAATAAAATTTGGATATGGCGTATATACATGATAATTCGGTAAGTAAAAGTTTTATAATAACAATATAAGCAAAAAGTGCACTGTCATATAGTATGGCAGTGCACTTTCTTTTACTATTATATTTAAATCAAACTGGTTTAAATTTTTATGATTTTGCAGAGTATTGCAGTTTCAAGTGAATTGAAAAAATCTAAAAACCAATTTAATAAAGTTTTATCCTATAAACAAAGGCTTATCTGCCATCATCGCATTTACATCATCTGCGATAGCATGCAGTTTTTCTTCGCTTTCAACATTTTGGATTACCTGATCGATCAATTCAACAATGGCTACCATATCATTTTCTCTCAATCCACGAGTAGTAACTGCTGCTACACCAATACGAATTCCCGATGTTACAAATGGGGATTTATCATCAAACGGTACCATATTTTTATTTACAGTAATTTCTGCAACACCCAATGCTTCTTCTGCCTGTTTACCTGTTACTCCTTTATTTCGTAAATCGATAAGCATCATATGATTATCGGTACCACCAGAAATAACCTCATACCCTTTCTTTACAAATGCCTCAGCCATAACCGCTGCATTTTTCTTCACCTGTACGATATAATGTAAAAACTCATCTGTTAGTGCTTCTCCAAATGCGATTGCTTTTGCGGCAATAATATGCTCTAATGGTCCTCCCTGATTACCAGGAAATACCGCACTGTCAAATAATGAGGACATCATTCGTTTTTTTCCGCTTTTTAAGGTGATTCCGAAAGGATTTTCAAAATCTTCTCCCATCAAAATAAGACCACCGCGTGGTCCTCGTAGTGTTTTATGGGTTGTCGTAGTCACTACATGGCAATGTGGTACAGGATCCGAGATTACTCCTTTTGCAATTAACCCTGCAGGATGAGCAATATCTGCAAAAAGAATTGCTCCTACACTATCTGCTATCTCTCTAAATCTTTTATAATCAATCTCTCTTGAATAAGCAGATGCTCCTGCAATAATCAACTGCGGTTTTTCTGCTGTAGCGATTTCCTGAATTTTATCATAATTTAACCTTCCGGTCTCCTTCTCTACTCCGTAAAAAACAGGAGTATATAACTTACCAGAGAAGTTAACTGGTGAACCATGAGTTAAATGTCCTCCATGAGAAAGATCGAAACCTAATATTTTATCACCTGGTTTAAGACATGCATGATATACCGCTGTATTAGCTTGTGAACCAGAATGAGGTTGTACATTAGCATATGCAGCACCAAACAATTCTTTAGCTCTATCAATAGCAATCTGTTCTATAACGTCTACTACGGCACATCCACCATAATAACGTTTACCAGGATATCCTTCGGCATATTTATTGGTTAGTACAGACCCGGCAGCTTCCATTACTTGTTCACTCACAAAGTTTTCTGAAGCAATAAGTTCTAATCCGTTGATTTGACGTTCTTTTTCGTCCTGAATTAAATCAAAAATTTGTTCGTCGCGTTGCATGAATTCATTATTTATTAGTAAAGGCGTAAAAATAGGAAATCCATTCTTTAAATCGACCTAAATAGTCCCTAATAAATAAGAACGTCTTGTTCTTTTTCTGAATTCATGTTTCCTGCCATACATCACTGATAATTTTGCATTAATACTTATCAAATATTACGAAGTAAAACGTTTCTGGGTTTCAAAAAAACTAAACAAATAAGTAATCTCATCTTGGTATTCTACTATTAATAACATATCTTATCATTATTTTAAATTATTTTTCACATAATTAAAAACTTTTAACCATTCGAAAATTATATATTTGATCATAAAAATTACCAACAACATTTAAAAGAACAATAATGCCCATAACTGCAAATTATCCAGACAGAAAGACATGGATTGAAACATTTCCTAATACGGATTTTCCTATACAAAATATTCCTTTTGGCGTATTTCTTACCCGAGATGATATTATTACTATAGGAACCAGAATTGGTGATACTGCTATTGACCTTGGAGCACTTCATCAACTTGGTTATTTTGAAGGAATCCCATTAACAGATGATATTTTTTTACAGGATTCTTTAAATGATTTTATTTCTGATGGAAAAAAGACATGGAGATTGGTTCGAAATAGAATTGCTGAAATTTTTGATGCCAAAAATAATTCCTTAAAAAATAATGAAAAGCATAGACAAGAGGTTTTATTCTCTCTAGATGAAATCGAAATGCAGCTACCCGTTAGCATTGGGGATTATACTGATTTCTATAGCAGTATTGAGCATGCAACTAACGTAGGAAAAATGTTTAGAGATCCCGAAAACGCTTTGCTTCCTAATTGGTTACACATGCCTGTTGGATATCACGGTCGTAGTAGTTCGGTTATTCCTTCTGGTATTCCTGTACATCGCCCGCAAGGTCAAAAACTAACCAATGGTGCTAAGGATCCTATTTTTGGTCCTTCGAGATTAGTTGATTTTGAGCTTGAAATGGCTTTTATCACTACCGATGCTAATCAATTAGGAGAACCAATACCTATCGAAGAGGCAGAAGATTATATATTCGGGATGGTATTGTTTAATGATTGGAGTGCCAGAGATATTCAAAAATGGGAATATGTTCCTCTAGGTCCATTTTTAGGTAAAAACTTTGCTTCATCTATATCTCCGTGGATAGTAACTCTTGATGCTTTAGAACCCTATAGAACAGATGGGCCTAAACCAATAAAAAAACAACTACCTTATCTTCAATATAAAGGAAAGAAAAGTTTTGACATTAACTTAGAAGTTGCTATTCAACCAGAAAAAGCAGTAGAAACTGTTGTGTCTAAAAGTAATTTTAAGCATATGTACTGGACAATGGCACAACAACTTACTCATCATACAGTAAATGGATGTCCCGTTAATTCTGGGGATCTTATGGGTAGTGGAACATTATCTGGACCAACACCAGATTCGTATGGGTCAATGTTAGAATTAAGCTGGCGTGGAGAAAAACCTCTACAACTTAATGAAGGAGGTAGTCGTAAATTTATTGATGATAATGATACCGTGATTATGAGAGGGTATTGCGAAAAAGGCGGAGTTCGAATTGGATTTGGCGAAGTCTCTACTAAACTACTTCCTGTGTTTAAAAAATAAAGAAGTTACAACCATTATATAACCTCGGAAAAATAGTTTTCGAGGTTTTTTTATTATCTTTTGGCATCAAAGTTGTTTTCAATACCCAAATCAAAATATTATTGATATGAAAAAACTACTACTCCTACTACTTACAACTACAATTATTTTTTCATGTAGCAGTGTTAAAAAAACCGAAAAGGCACTTAACACCGGAAATTATGATCAAGCTATAAATATTGCTTTAAACAAGCTTAGGACAAACAAAGGAAAAAAAGGAAAACAACCTATTATCCTTATGCTGGAACAAGCATATGCAAAAGCTCTAGATCGAGACAATAATGCCATTGCATATCTAGAAAAAGAAGGAAATCCTGCAAACCTTGAACGTATTTATAATACATACTTATCCCTAAAGAATAGACAAGAACGTATAAAACCATTGTTACCACTATATCTTGTTGAAGAAGGTCGTAACGCTAACTTTATACTACACAACTATGATCAAAAGATTATAAATACAAAAGATAAACTTTCTCAATACTTATTTAATAATGCCAAAACTTTATTGACATCTGCCAAAAGAAAAGCAGATTATAGAGCGGTATACGAAGATTTGAACTACCTAGACAAAATTACTCCCAACTACAAAAATACGCGAGAAATGATTGATGAAGCTCATCAAAAAGGGACTGATTTTGTAAAAGTAACCATGAAGAATAGAACCAATGTTATTATTCCTAAGAGATTAGAAAGCGACTTACTTAATTTTGGCACATATGGCCTTAATGATCTATGGACAGTATATCACAGCCAACCTCAAAAGTCTATCCCATATGATTATGCTATGGAAGTAGAATTAAGAGAAATTAATATATCTCCAGAACAAGTTAAGGAGCGTCAATTACAAAAAGAAAAGTTGATTAAAGATGGTTGGGAATATCTACTGGATGAAAATGATGAAATCGTGGTTGATGATAAAGGTGAAAAAGTGAAAGTAGACAGAATGGTAAAAGTACATTGTGAGTATTATGAATTTACCCAGTTTAAAGCTACGAATGTAGTAGGTAATGTTCAATACCGAGACTTAAGAACAAGACAACTCCTAGATGCTTTTCCTATTGCAAGTGAATACGTTTTTCAGCATATTTATGCAAACTACAATGGTGATAAACGAGCTTTGGAAAGTGGTTTATTAGGATATTTGGGTGTAAAATCTGTGCCATTTCCTTCTAATGAGCAAATGGTGTATGATTCTGGAGAAGATTTAAAAAATAAATTAAAGAATATTATTACTAATTATCGTTTTAAATAATACATTACACTATAATTATTCGGTACTATATAATAGAGAATTATAAGTATGATCGATCACGCAAGTTTACTTAATTCGGGGGCGGTACTAAAAAAATATAAACGGGGAGAGTTTCTTTTTAGAGAAGGTTCTATTGCCCGTTATTATTATCAAGTACACCAGGGAGAGATTAAAATGAATAATTATAACCAAGAAGGGAAAGAATACATACAAGGTATTTTTACCAAAGAAAAAAGTTTTGGTGAGCCTCCTTTATTTGCAGATTTTAAATACCCTGCCAACGCAGAAGCTATTATAGATTCTGAGGTCTGGCAATTACCAAAAGAAAAATTCTTAAAGCTTTTAGAAGAAAATCCTGGTATTCATCATAAATTCACCAGTACACTAGCCTTACGGTTATATTACAAAGCAATCATGGTCTCTGAAATATCTACTCAAGAACCAGAACACCGTATCCTTAGAATTCTTGATTACTTCAAAAAAAATAGCGACTCAAACACAATAGAATCAGATGCATACAAAGTAGAACTAACCAGGCAACAACTCGCCGATCTAACTGGATTACGTGTAGAAACCGTTATACGAAGCATTAAAAAACTAGAGCAAAAAGGAGAACTCTTTATTAAAGACAGGAAAGTATATCGGTAATACTTATTGTTTATTGATAAAGACAAAAAACAGGATAGCTTCATATTTGTCACCAAGTTTTTCGCGCAACAGGGAAAAAGATCTAGTTATTTGAGCTTCTACTGTTTTTATGGATACATTTAAATACTCTGCTATTTCGGCATTTGTCAATCCTTCTTTTTTACTTAACTCAAAAACTTGCCTACATTTTGGAGGTAGACTTTGTATTTCTTTATTTACTATTTCTATCATAACCTCCAAAACAGAATCATCACTACCCTCTGCTACCTCATACAATGACTCAATATATTTGTATTGAAGTACCATTGTTGATTTATTTTTTTGATATGTATTTATAAACTCATTATAAATCGACTTAAACAGAAAACTTTTGATAGAATAATTACTATTTAGTTTTTCTCGAAATCGCCATGTTTTCAAAAATACATTTTGTACTATGTCTTGCGCCATTACATGATTATTAGCTAAGGATAAAGCATAAGCATGTAACCTCCTATGATATTTTTCTAACAAAAACATATAAGCTTTTTCCTCTCCTTTTTTAAGAGCCTGTGTTAAAACGTAATCATCTTTAAACTTCACTTAAAAAAAATTAACAATTCAATTTAATACCCAAAAAATTACGAATTTTCCAAAAAAACAATTAAAAAGTAAGGGTATTTGTATTCCGTCTTGTATTATTATATAAAGTTACTAAATATATGATTTCTCCTGAAATAGAAAAACTTCTCATAAAATTCTTTAATCAGTCTACAACCAATGAAGACCTTGATCTACTGAATGATTGGATCAAAAACTCCAAAAACCAATCTATTTTCAAAGATTATGTCAAAGCGCACTATGCAATCACACTTGGTATGAACAACCCATCTCTAGACAAAACAAAAGAACTTTTACTAAAGGAAATAAAGAAAGAAAAAAACCGCTTTCACAAACCTCAATTTAGAGTATTCTATAAATATGCCGCTATTGCTATATTATGTTTAGGAATAGGTTATCTACTGCAAAAAGGTAGTTTAAATACTAAAGAAGAAACAATCACTCCAGAAGAAAGAACAATTACCTTAAAATTAGAGAATGGAGACACCCAAATAATCTCAGAAGACGGTGACATCAATATTATCGATGTTTCTGGTACTGTAATCATGCAACAACAAGGCACACAATTAGTGTATAACAAAAATATTTCTACTGAGAAACTTAAATACAACACCTTAACTATTCCATACGGAAAACGATTCGACATTATTTTATCTGATGGAACTCATGTTTTTTTAAATTCAGGAAGCTCAATTAAATATCCAATAAAATTCATTCCAGGAAATCCCCGTAAAGTTTTTCTAGAAGGTGAAGCTTTTTTTGATGTTACCAAAGATGAAAAACATCCATTTTTAATAGAAGCTCAATCACTCGATGTAAAAGTACTTGGAACCAAATTTAATGTAACGACATATCCTGGCGATAATGAAACAGAGGTTGTACTGGTTGAAGGATCTGTGAGCTTAAGCACTTCAGAAAATAAATCAGATAGTGAAAAGGATGTTATTCTAAAACCCGGATTTAAAGGAACATTTCATAACGTAGAACAAACAATCTCTACTCAAAATGTAAACACTTCTATATACACTTCTTGGGTAGAAGGTATTATTGTATTCAGAAATATTCCTTTTGAGGATATCATTAAAAAACTAGAGCGTCAATACAATGTTACCATAATTAACAATAATAGAGATTTGGCAAAAGAGACTTTTAACGCGAGTTTCGAAATCGACAGAGAAACAATTGATGAAGTTTTACATTATTTTAATAAAGTTCACCAAATTAAATACAAAATCATAAACAATAAAGTAATTATAGAATAATAAATCAAATACATATGAAAAAAGTGAACTAAACAACCAAAAGATTTTACTCACTTCAATTCAATTAAAAAAATCGGAAAATGCTGGCACACTTTCCGATTGAATAAAGTGATTTAACATCAATACGTAAACCACAAATAAACATTTTAAAATTATGAAAAAAATATTGAAATCCGAGGATAGACCTCGAGGGATATTAAAGCTTACTATAAAAATGAAAATATCTTTACTTTTTATATTTCCTACACTATTTACCATACAGGCAAATAGTTATTCCCAGAACACCAAGTTGTCGTTAGATATGAAAGATGTAACTGTAATACAAGTAATTGATGAAATTGAATCTCAAACCGAGTTTAAGTTTGTTTTTAACACAAAAGCTGTTGACTTAGATCGAAGAGTAACCATAAAACTTAAGAAGAAAAAAGTTAAAGAAATTTTGAATACGCTTTTTTCAAATTCTCAAACCGCTTTTGAGATAGACAATCGTAAGATTTTATTGAAAAAAAACTTAAATAAAACTCACTCATCACAAAATGATGAAATAGATAACAAAGAAAAGCAGGAAATAGAAATCAATGGGCAGGTTTTTGACTATCAAAATGCCCCTTTACCTGGTGCCAGCATAGTAGAGAAAGGCACTACAAGTGGTACTACAACCGATTTTAATGGTAATTTTTCTATCACCGTTTCGAATATCAATGCCGTTTTAGTGATTTCATATCTTGGATTTGAATCCAAAGAGGTAAATATCACTTCACCCACAGAAGAATTAAAAATCATTTTAAAAGAAGGCGGATTTGCTTTAGAAGATATTGTGGTTACAGCAAGAAAAAGAGTAGAAAATGTTCAAGACACTCCGATTTCTATTACTGCAGTACAAGGAGTAGTTTTAGAAGAGATGGGAGTAAACAATATAACTGGAATTGCAGATATTGCCCCTAACCTTACATTTAGTACAACCGGAACCGTATCTGGATCAAGTTCTGCTGCAGTAGTTTACATCAGAGGGATTGGCCAGAATGATTATGTGCCGGTAGCAGATCCTGGAGTAGGAATTTATGTTGACGAAGTGTACCTAGGAAGAACCGTTGGGGCTGTTTTGGATTTAGCAGATTTAAAAAGTGTAGAAGTCATTAGAGGTCCCCAGGGGACTCTCTTTGGAAGAAACTCTATTGGTGGAGCCATATCTTTGTTATCTAATGATCCAGGTGATATATTAAAAGGAAAAGTTAGTCTTACAGGAGGCAGTTATTCAAGAAATGATGCTACGTTTAGAATAAGCGGACCTATATCTGAAAGTTTTGGGTTTACTTTTAATTTAATACGACGAAACAGAGAAGGGTATGTAGAACGAGTATTCGTTGATGATTCTGATTTAGGCGATGAAAATTCCCATGGAGCAAGACTCAAATTAGACTATCATAAACCATCCAGTAAATTTTCTGCAAAATTTATTGTTGATTTTGCAACAGAAAGAGAAGAATCTGCCGCAGAACAGAATTTATTCTTTCATGATGATAGATTATTACCACAATTATGGAATACCAATGCAGCACCTGCAGTTACATCTACCGCCTCTGGTTATGTCCCTGGAGATACCACTGTAGGAACTGATATTTATGACGAAAGATGGAATTTTGGACCATTCAAAACAGGTGAAACTTCACTTTCCCAAAATGATATTGATACCTGGGGTATATCTGCTAATTTAAAATATGAAATCGGAGAAAATTCTGAGACTAAATTAATTTTGGCCTATAGAGATCTAGATGCCGAGTTTGCAAGACAAACAGACGGATCACCACTTAATATCTTTGAAAATAGAGATATCTATGAGCAAGATCAATTTAGCTCAGATTTACGTTTTAGTCATTCTAGTGAAAAGCTAGATTTTGTAACTGGTTTGTTTTATTTTATAGAAAATGTAGACAACGCTTTATCATTTACCGGTGCATTACAAAATACCGTTTATCCGGTATTCTTAGGAGGTTTGGTAGAGAATAGTAATTATGCAATATATGGAGAAGCAACTTATAAAGTAACCGATAAACTATCATTAACAGGAGGTCTGAGATATACTAATGAAACTAAGAAAGCAAAACCAGATGCTTTTAGAGACCCCACAGTAAATCTAGGAGATACTCCTAACGCTCCTAGTCCAATTCGAGATATCAATACAAATCCCAGACGTTTACTCGACCAAATATGGCAAGAGAACACTTTTGATCAGGTAACATGGAGGTTTAATACCGCATATAAAGTTTCTGATGCATTAAATATTTACGGTACTGTTTCTACCGGTTTTAAATCTGGCGGGTTTGAATGGAGAGTTACCAATACATCTTTTTATGAGGATCCTTCAAATGATTTTGACGGAGATGGAGATGGAGATTTACCTCAATTTTCTCCAGAAACAGTTACATCTTATGAACTGGGTGCAAAAGTAAAAGTAAAAAAACTAAGGTTCAACACTGCATTCTTCTATACCGATTATAAAGATTTACAAATTGCCGCTAATCCACCAGGATCAATTGCAACTTTCCAGACAAATGCCGGAGATGCTGAAATTAAAGGGTTAGAAACCGAAATTATTTGGCTCCCTAACTCTTTTATGCTTGTCAATATTGGGTATGGATATACAGATGCAGAATACAAAGATCTTATCGAAGGTGTCACTGTAACCGAAGATGACAATTTCATTTTAACTCCAGAACATACTTTAACTTTTGGAGGGTCATACAAAATTCCCGTATCCTTTGGTAGTTTTACCCCAAGAATAGACGGCCATTATAAATCAAGAGTCGATTTTGAAGCTCAAAACAGTGATTATGTTTTTGATGATGGTCATACCGCATTAAATGCTTCTTTAAAATTTAATGCAAAAAAACACTGGGAACTTATCATCGGTGTCGAAAACTTAACAGATGAGCTATATCTAGTTGGAGGTGACGCTAATACCGCAATAGGCTACGAGAATGGGATCTATGCAAGACCTAGAAATTATTACGCCACTCTATCGTATTCTTTTTAAATACTTGGATAGTTAGCCCCTTTCCAGAGTTTAATCCTTTTTTGGATTAGACTCTGGATTATTTAATAATGTCGAGTTTGAAAATTCAAATACTATAAAATTTTATATCCAGAAAGGACCTAATACTATAAATTAATGAATTGGAATAAGCTTAGAAAAACTCTAGGGCCTGGAATTTTGTTTGCAAGTACCGCAATAGGCGTTTCTCATTTGGTTCAAAGCACACGTGCAGGAGCTAATTATGGTTTTACACTCTTAATTGTTATCATCATTACCAACATTTTAAAATTTCCTTTCTTTGAATATGGTGCCAGATATGCTAACGCAACAGGAGAGAGCCTTATAGATGGATACAAGAGGTTAGGTAAATTTGCTTTATGGATTTACTTTTTAGTTACTATATCATCTATGTTTTTTGTTACCGCTGCCGTAAGTTTAGTAACAGCTGGTTTTATGGATAACCTTTTTGAGGTATCTACACTTTGGCCTTCTTTCAAATTATTTCCTATTACACTCGTTTTTTTAGTATCCTTTGGCGTGCTGGCCTTTGGAAAGTTTAACGTACTAGATAGTATCATTAAAATAGTAGGATTCCTATTATTTATTTCTACTATAATTGCCTTTGTAATGACCCTTAGTAAGGGTCAAGCAATACAGATAAAAAGTTTTGTTCCTCCAGATATTTTTGATGATACAGGAATTTTATTTCTAATCGCATTAATGGGATGGATGCCAACAGCTTTGGATTTATCCACTTGGATCAGTCTATGGGCGATAGAAAAAATAAAATCGACAAAATATCATCCAACACTTAAAGAAGCATTATTCGATTTCAATCTAGGGTATTGGATCTCAGCTTTTCTAGCCATCTGCTTTTTGATTCTTGGAGCATATCTTGTATATGGAACCGGAAAAACACTTCCTAAAGATAGTGTAGGGTTTGCCGGCGATATAATTGAGTTATATACTACTACTATAGGAAATTGGAGTTACTTAATTATTGCTATTTCTTCTTTTTCAATTATGCTAGGAACAAGCTTAGGAGTCTTTGATGGGTATGCAAGAACACTACAACAGACTACAAAGTTAATATTCTCATCAAAAACCAATAACAATATAGTACAGAAACCCAGGCTACTATACCTTGGTTCGTTGTTTATTCTAGCCATAGGATCGTTCTCAATTACAGTTTTCTTTAGAGGGCAGTTTAAAGCTCTTATTGATCTGGCAACTACCATATCTTTCTTAATAGCTCCTCTAATCGCCCTTGCTAATTTTAAGTTAGTTAGTAAAAAATATATTAGCAAAGAAGCAACCCCAAAACCATTTATGAAATTGATTAGTTATCTCGGAATTTTATTTCTAACAGGTTTTGCTCTATTTTATTTCTATATTAAATTTTTAAAATAAATGCCTTGATCAGTTCTCTATATTATTTTTAAAACGATTTATCAATCTGTATTTTATATATTTTAAGAGAAGCACATAGAACCTTTACTTTAT
Source organism: Aquimarina spinulae (assembly GCF_943373825.1). Classification (NCBI taxonomy): domain Bacteria; kingdom Pseudomonadati; phylum Bacteroidota; class Flavobacteriia; order Flavobacteriales; family Flavobacteriaceae; genus Aquimarina; species Aquimarina spinulae. The sequence continues at coordinate 454,488 of NZ_CALSBP010000002.1, forward strand.
GATCAGAATCATAAAACTATAGCCCTTCCTTGAAATATCTTTGAATAACACTAAAAATAATTGTTATGTATTCGAAGTTATTAAAGGATTTTAAAGAAATGTATATGGCATATATTCCATTAATGATTATTCTTTCCAGTTGTTTAGGATCTGTTGCAGCAATGTACATTCTTATGCAGGAGAGATCTTTTTCGCAAGTCGTTCAATTATCTCTTTGCGTAATCATTTGTATGGCATTTAATGCATCTATTCTAGCTCAAATGAAAGCTAAATTTGTATTCAATCTATTAATTGCAAGTCTGGTAATTAATACTCTTTTAGTATTGCTAAACATCGCCTTTTATTAATATGAATAGGAAACTATGTGACTTCTTAGAACAAAAAAGCAAATGAAAGTGATTCCTAAAAATGATATCAGAAATAGAGATGACGTTGCAACGCTAGTTTCTATATTTTATAAAAAAATCAGAAAAGAAGAGCACTTAGGCCCTATTTTTAATCATATGATAAAAGATTGGGACAAACATTTAGATAGACTCACCGATTTTTGGGAAACCAACCTCTTATTTGTTCCAAAATTTAAAGGAAATCCAATTGAAGTTCATAAACAAGTAGATCGAACATTTAATCATAGCATTACAAATGTACATTTCTGGATATGGTTACAACTATGGATCACGACAATAGACGACCTTTTTGAAGGTGAACTCGCTACTTTAGCTAAAAATCGCGCCAGAAAAATGAGCACAACATTATTCGTAAAAATGTTTCAGGACAGACCTTCTCAAAAAATGGTCCCTAACAAATAATTTATACAAATTGATGCAATACCTGAGGTGTAATCGCACTATGCGAAGAATGATGCACCATAACACCATTTCTTATAACAATAAATTGTGGTGATTCGTGGAATACCTGAAATTTTGCAGCTACTTCTGCAGATACATCACGATGATTCAACAAATCAAGATAATACAAATCTATTTGATCTTCTGTAACATCAAAACTGCTTTCAAAATTACGAATCACCATTCTACTAATACCACAACGAGTCGAATGTTTAAAAATAGCCTGCGTTTTAGTCTTTGATGCCTTTGCAATTTCCTCTAATTGCGAAATAGAATTAAGCACTTGCCATGGCAAAGCTTGTTTTTCTTGCTTAGGTTCTTTCTCTTCTGATCCAAATAATTTACCAAATATTCCCATTTTTTTTCCTTAATTCAAATTATCACAAACATAGTCAAATGATTTTTAAAATTGACTATAATCATATATTGGTCGTAACAAAATTCGTAACTTTACATTGCGTCAAAAAGTCAGCAAAACCAAGCGATCGCAAGACATTTTGGCACATTACTAAAGTAGGAATGTTATTTGATTCTCTACTAGAAAACTCAAAATAAGAGACTATGAATTTTAATAATTTCACTATAAAATCACAAGAAGCCATACAACAAGCTCAACAGCTTGCACAAGGTTTTGGACATCAACAAATAGAAAATGAACACATTTTTAAAGCCATTTTTAATGTAGATGAAAATGTACTTCCATTTTTGCTAAAAAAGCTAAATGTTAACCTCGATCTTTTACAACAAGTTCTCGATAGTACACTAGAAAGTTTTCCTAAAGTTTCTGGTGGAGAATTACAGCTATCAAGAGAAGCAGGAAAGTCACTAAATGAAGCAAGTATTATTGCCAAAAAGATGAACGACGAGTATGTTTCTATTGAACATCTGGTGATTGCCATTTTTAAATCTAAAAGTAAGATTGCGCAAATCCTAAAAGATCAAGGAGTAACAGAAAAACATTTAACCGAAGCTATTAATGAAATTAGAAAAGGCGAACGGGTAACATCACAAAATGCAGAAGAAACCTATCAGGCTCTAAGTAAATATGCCAAAAACCTTAATGAAATGGCAGAGAACGGGAAATTAGATCCTGTTATAGGTCGAGATGAAGAAATCCGAAGGATATTGCAAATCCTTTCTCGCCGTACCAAAAACAATCCGATGCTGGTTGGCGAACCCGGAGTTGGTAAAACTGCTATTGCCGAAGGATTAGCTCATCGAATTATAGCAGGGGATATCCCCGAAAATCTAAAGAATAAACAAATTTTTTCTTTAGATATGGGAGCATTAATTGCTGGCGCTAAATTTAAAGGAGAATTTGAAGAACGTCTTAAATCAGTTGTAAAAGAAGTAACTTCTAGCGACGGTGACATCGTATTATTTATTGATGAAATCCATACGCTTGTGGGTGCAGGAGGAGGCCAAGGAGCTATGGATGCTGCTAATATCCTAAAACCAGCTTTAGCAAGAGGAGAACTTCGGGCAATTGGAGCCACAACTCTCGATGAATATCAAAAATATTTTGAAAAAGATAAAGCTCTGGAAAGACGTTTTCAAAAAGTTACAGTAGATGAACCGGATACAGAAAGTGCAATATCTATTCTTAGAGGAATTAAAGAAAAATATGAAACACATCATAAAGTACGTATAAAAGACGAAGCTATAATCGCTGCGGTAGAATTGTCACAGCGTTATATCACAAACAGGTTTTTACCCGATAAGGCTATTGATTTAATGGATGAAGCTGCTTCTAAATTACGGATGGAGATTAATTCTAAACCCGAAGAACTCGATGTACTTGATAGAAAAATTATGCAACTCGAAATTGAAATCGAAGCCATAAAACGCGAAGACGATGAAACCAAGTTAAAAGCACTTAATGGTGATCTTGCAAATATTAAAGAAGAACGTAATGAGATTTTCTCAAAATGGCAAAGCGAAAAGGAAGTTGTAGATGCTATTCAAAATGCAAAAACAGATATTGAAGAATTTAAACTTGAAGCAGAACGTGCAGAGAGGAATGGAGATTATGGAAAAGTCGCCGAATTGCGATACGGAAAAATAAAAGAAGCTCAAGAGCGACTGGATGAATTGCAAAAGCAGTTAAACGAACAACAAAGCAAATCTTCGCTTATTAAGGAAGAAGTTACTAATGATGATATTGCAGAAGTAATAGCAAAATGGACAGGGATACCAGTGACCAAAATGCTACAAAGTGATCGCGAAAAATTATTGGTACTCGAAGAAGAATTACAAAAACGTGTAATTGGGCAAATCGAAGCCATACAAGCTGTTAGTGATGCTGTACGAAGAAGTCGTGCAGGTTTACAAGATCAAAAAAAACCAATCGGATCATTCTTATTTCTAGGAACTACCGGGGTAGGAAAAACAGAATTAGCAAAAGCACTGGCAGAATATCTCTTTAATGATGAAACTGCCATGACCCGAATAGACATGAGTGAATATCAGGAACGTCATGCAGTAAGCAGATTAATGGGTGCACCTCCCGGATATGTAGGGTATGATGAAGGTGGACAATTAACCGAAGCTGTTCGAAGAAAACCGTATTCTGTAGTCTTACTAGATGAGATAGAAAAAGCACATCCAGATACGTTTAATGTGTTATTACAAGTATTGGATGAAGGTCGTTTGACAGATAATAAAGGTAGAGTTGCCGATTTTAGAAACACTATCATTATCATGACCAGTAATATGGGTAGCCATATTATACAAGAAAAATTTGAAACTATCAAAGATATGGATGCCGCTATGGAAGCTGCCAAAGTTGAAGTATTAGGGATATTAAAACAATCTGTTCGTCCAGAGTTTTTAAACAGAATAGATGATATCATTATGTTTTCTCCGCTTACCAAAGCTAATATCAATGAAATTGTAAAGCTTCAGTTAAAGCACGTTTCTAAAATGCTGGCAGAGCAACACATAACTTTGGATGCTACAGAACAAGCTATAACTTATCTTTCTGAAAGAGGTTTTCAACCAGAATTTGGAGCAAGACCGGTGAAACGCACAATTCAAAAAGAAGTTTTAAATAAACTATCAAAAGAAATTCTAGCAGGTAAAATTTCTACAGAAAGTGTAATTTTACTCGATGAATTTGATAGCAATCTAGTATTTAGAAATCAGGAAAATTTGGTTTCCTAATTAGTCTATAAACGTAATTTTACCTAAAAGCAGGGCTATTGGTTTAAAAAAAATCAATAGCTCTATTAGTTTTAAACAAAAAAATCAACAATGCTATATTTTGTTGAGCAGCACATATTACGGTTTTACCGTAGATATTAACAAAATTATTCCTACAATAGTTAATAACTAAATAAAGAAAAAAACAAGGTTTTTAAGTACATTGCTTCCTCAATGAGACCAACCATATTATTTGCACTTCTATTAATTTCACACATCTCCCTGGGCCAAAGCAAAAAGGGAGCCTTAGCTGATATTAGAAATAAATATCAATTAATCCGAGAATTAGTAGATACCAATACACTTAGACAACATCATACCGACTATTCTTGTAATGAATCTACAGAAAAAGGGTCGCTTACCTTTTATTATAATGGTACCGAGTTAAAACATATCGTACACACATATACTTTAGGGCATGTAAAATTTAGAGATGAATTTTATATTTGGGATAATCAACTATTTTTTCAATATGCTATTCATAAGGTTTGGTATAAGGATTATGAAAGAAGTCGTTCTGGTAAGCGCAGATTAGCAGATGTCGTATTAACACTTGAAGAACGCTTTTATTTTAAAGATAGAAACGTTATAAAATGCCAGTTTAAAGATTTTGAAAATAGGAGTAGTAGTCCAAAAAAAATCAAAACTAACAATATTAGAAACATAAATGTAGGATGTGATCAGGCTCAAGTTGCTCTTGAAAAATTTGATCTTTTACTCGATTTTCAAAAAATGAAGATCGAAGATGCTTGTAACCTACCAAAAAGTATTACCAATACAGAACCTTTGGATCATATTTATGGTAATATCCGCCAGAATTAAAGACTCCCTTTTTTATTAAGTTCGCTTCAGAATATGTTAAAATAAAATATTCATTATGTTAAAAAATATACCGATTGGTATTTTTTAGTATATTTGACTATATTTTTTAGTAAAACATGCTTACCAAAGCCGAACAAACTGCAGAATTTATAATTCAAACCGTTGCTCCTATTTTTAACAAAAATGGATATGCTGCAACAAGTTTGAGTGACATCACCAAAGCTACCGGGCTCACTAAAGGTGCTATTTATGGCAATTTTAAAAATAAAGAAGAATTAGCTATAGCCGCTTTTAAGATGACCGAAGGAAATATGATTGGTCGAATAGCTGATCATCAAGCTTTAAGCAAATCACCTATCGAGAAATTATTTTTGGTTACCGACTTTTATCGAAACTATTATAATTTCACTCAAGAGATAGGCGGTTGTCCTGTCCTTAATATGGGAGTTGATGCAAAATATCAAATCCCTGTTCTTTTTAAACACGTAAAATCTGCAATCTCTAAAATCCAGAACAATGTTGCTAAACTTATAGATGCCGGAAAAGAATGTGAAGAAATAAAAGAGGAAGTAGACTCGATGCTATATGCAAAACGATTGTATAGTATGATCACAGGGGCTATTTTTATGACCCATACTATGGAAGATAATAGCTATTTACTTGAAACCATGGATCAGATAGACACTATGATCCATAAAAACCTAAAACGATAATTATCATTTTTTTTAACTATAAATATACCGATTGGTATAAAAATAAATTAAATTATGACATTAACTAAAATACCAGAAAGCAAAGCAAAAATAAGGTTTCAGGATTGTGACCCTTTTAACCATCTTAATAATGCTGCATATATTAATTATATGATCAATGCACGAGAAGATCAGATCGATCAATACTACAACCTTGATATTTTTAAACTAGCAAAAACCAAAGGCATTAGTTGGGTAGTAGGTACAAACCAGATTGCTTATTTAAAACCAGCCTTACTAATGGAGAATGTTGTTATTGATTCTCAACTTATACGATATACAGAAAATCAATTGCATGTAGAGATCAGAATGTGGAACCATGATAAAACAGAGCTTAAGGCTATATTATGGAGTTCTTTTGTACATTTTAATTTATTACAACAAAAGCGCTGGAATCACGATCAACAACTCCTGGAACTATTTAAAAATATAATAGAACCCATATCTGCTACTAGTTTTGAAGAAAGAATTTTACAATTAAAACCACAAAAAGTGTAACATTTCCATTTTTTATTCGTCTTAATATAGAACGTAACCATTTAAAACTGGCCATATGAAATCTTCTGGCGATTTAGGCTCTTCTAATAAAAGAAGAAGCTCCTATATTTATATAGGATTTTTTATCATTGCTATTCTATCCATGGGTATCGTTATTTGGCAAATGGGAATGTTAGAATAATAGAATCAGGTATAAAAAGGTTAATATTATTTTTATAATAGCTATTTTTATACCTGATATTATTTAGTTTTATGTCATAACTTAAGCATAATTTAGAACTTCAACATTTCCCGAAATAATTATTATGCAGTCCCGTTCGGCCTCTAAGACAATAAACATATACAGATGAAACCTATATTCTTTTTACTTATTTTTCTTTCTTCCTGGGTTAGTTCTTGTCAAAGTAATACACCTCAACAAGAAGTAACTACTACATATTTTTTAGTTAGACACGCCGAAAAGGATCTTAGCGATCCAAGTAATCGAAATCCTAAACTTACAGAGGCTGGAAAAATGCGATCAGAAAACTGGGCAAAAATGCTTGTTGATGTACCAGTAGATATGGTATATACAACAGACTATATTAGAACCAGAAAAACAGCAGAGCCAATTGCCAAAAGTAAAAATTTAGAAATCACTTTATATAACCCTAGAAATTTAAACGATACCGAATTTCAGGAAAAAACCAAAGGAAAGACCGTTGTGGTTGTTGGCCATAGTAATACAACACCAACCTTTGTTAATAAAATTATTGGTAAAGAAAAGTATAGCTCTATAGATGAAAAAATCTATGGCAAGCTATTCATTATAAAAATTACTGGTGATATAATTACCGATACTGTACTAAATATTGATTAGTTGTTCATAGTTATTTCCTAAAAACTTCATTTATAGATTATTATTATTATGCAATATGATGACTTAATCTTTGCATAAAACACGAACGAAATATCTCACATAGCAAAAGTTAAAGTGATACTATTGCCTGTACTTTATCGAAAAGTACGATAATCCACTACTACATATTCAAAAAAATAATACTTTCAGAATTATCAATAATTACCTCTTCTTAAAAGCATTTTATTTTAAAAATACATCTAAGTAAAATTGAAATAAAAAAGCGTAAGCACTCCTAATTTTACATTAAAAAATAATCAAATTAATATAAACTAATCTTTTAAAACCGAATCATGAAAAAAGTAGTATTAAATTGTCTGGCCATATTAAGTATTTCTTCAATTTTTGCGCAATCTGAAATAAACGATGTTAAGCAAACCGGCAAATCCAACAGCTTAACTATATCTCAACACGGTGCTCCAAAAGTTCTAAACGTCACTCAAGTTGGAGATAAAAATACATCAGAAATCATTCAAGGACATAAAGAAGATCCATCTGTAGATGGAATAATTATTCAGACCCAAAATGGCAATCAAAATAAAGCATTTATCTCACAAATGGGAGGATACAATAAAATCTACCAGACCCAAAACGGAGATATGAACACTGCTAATGCTTCTCAAGGTTTTGTATCCAACTTCAATCATATTAAACAAATACAAAATGGAACAAGCAATACAGTTACAGCTACTACTAAAAACTATTCTTTAGGAAGCCAAATCAAACAAGATCAAAGCGGAAATGAAAATAACGCAGAAGCAATAAGTTTTGGTGCAAGCACTATACTTCAAATGCAAAATGGTGTCGCTAATACAGCTTTTGTCAAATCTTCGGGTAATCAAGGAGATATTAAACAAAACCAAACCGGATCAAATAATAAAGCTACTGTGAATCAAAGTAGAAATAATAACGTTATTCAAACCCAAGAAGGAGAAGAAAACGACAGTAATGTAACGCAAAAAGGTAGTGGAAACGAAATTTCACAAGATCAAAAGGGTTCTTATAACATTACAATTGCATCACAAGACGAACAAACAAATAGCATACTACAAAGCCAAGATGGACAAGAAAATTACAATAACATAGAACAATCTGGAAGCTTTAATAACACTAGAACAAGTCAAATAGGCGAAAAAAACTCTGTTGTTATAAAACAATCAGGCCTTACTAATTACATTAATAGTAATCAGAATGGAGAACTAAACGGTGTGATTATAAAGCAAAAAGGAGATACAAATCAAATCACCCAAACCCAAGACGGAAACGAAAATCAATCTAATATTGAACAAAACAATGGAGGGAATAATATAATTTCTCAAAAGCAAATAGGTATTAACAATTCTGCTACTTCAACACAAAACGATGGGGCTATTAATGTTATTTCGCAAACTCAAAACGGGGTAGAAAATACTATTTTCACAATACAAGAAGGTGGTGAAAAAAATGAAGCAATAGCTGTGCAAAATGGAGACAAGAACTCTATTACTCAAATTCAAAACAAAGGAAATAATAACCTAATTACAGCTAAACAAGAAAGTACTCAAGGAAACCGTATTAATCAAACCCAAAATGGAGAAAAAAATAGCAGTTTTGCTTCTCAAAAGAATGGATTGTATAATGAAATCCAACAAACCCAAACCGGATTAAACAACTCTTTAGAAGCGACACAACATAATTCTTCTTATGATATTATTAAACAAACCCAAATTGGAAACACTAATATTGCTGAAGCGATACAAGGAGAAGACAGCCTCTTTTCGGTAAGCAATACGATTATACAAATTCAGGAAGGAAATGAGAACAATGTTCTTAGTATTCAAAATGGGATAGAAAACAATATAGAAAGTACTCAAATAGGAGAATTAAACACTGTAAACACTACTCAAATTGGAGAATTAAATACTATAATTCATTCTCAATCGGGTAAAGGGTTATCCAGTATATTATTACAAAATGGAGAAAGTAATTCTATTATATTCTCTCAGAACAAATAATTTATTACTTTAAAAAATACAGAAAGGTCAAAAAGCAGGTGCAGCTTTTTGACCTTTCTGTATTTTATTAAAACAACTGACTTGACTCCTAAATTAACAACAGTCTCTTTCAATATAAACGTAAATATCCTCTAACTCTATTTTTGAGAGTAATTTTAGTTGTTTTTTTTCAAATAGTTTGTCAAGATTATGTAGTGGCGTGGTTAAGTCTTCTGTTTTATAGTTTTTATAATCTACAAAACGTATTCTGTTTATACTTCTTGGATTATAAGCTTCTCTAAACCGTATTCCTCCTCCATTCACGGCATATTTATATGCTAGATAATCTACGGTAAAGTTCTCCTTATGGATCCAGTACATAAACTCATCTTCAAAATCGGTTCCGCCGCCTTCTTGATCAAAAGTTACTTTAATTTTATAATACAAAACTCCATTGATAACCGATTCACCAACTAGTTTTTTATGTACTGCCGGAGCATTAAGCCCATACGGAAGGCTTGCAAAATAATGTACAGAATTTACTCCGTCACTTATTTTTGTGACCAAAGAATCTGCAACTGCCACCGGGCAATTTTCTATAGTTCTTTTCAAACCAGAATTACTTATCACATCATGAGTTACCCCTTTAGATCCTTTTACAAATCTCTCTAATTCATACACTCCTTCTCCTCTTTTACTTCGATATTGTTTCCCTCTAAAAACGAAATGTATAATGGCTCTATCATAATTGGCCCCTCCTGCCTTCTCTATTGTTTTATCTACTATTTCCTGAGCAGAAAACTGAGCAAAAGCAGTAGTAACAGAAGAAAAAACAAATACTAATACTATAAAATAACGTTGCATAAAAATCGCTTTAAAAAACTAAATTAATCTTTCTCTTTTCATTAATTGTAACAATTTTGTTAAACTAAATAACAGATACAACTAATTATTTTTTTAGACGAAAACCCAGTTTTATACTTACTCTATAAATGTGAATTGAAGATTGTTTTTTTTTAATTTTAACGAAAAGATAATTATTTTGCAATACCTAACCTCAAAATGAGAATGCTATGAAATATATAATCTTACTGTTAACTTGTTTTACCATTCAATATGGTTTCGCTCAGGATGCGAGTACTTATGAAAGTACCACAAAGACTTTTCTAGAAAATTATAATGCACAAGATGTAAATGCAATTTTTGAGATGTATACCTCAGAAATGCAAGAAAGTATGACAAAAGAGGGAGTGTCTAATTTTATAAATGGTTGTTATGGGCAATTTGGCAATATGAAAAATATAGCTTTTGTTGAGACCGCCGAAGGGGTTTATAGTTATAAAGTAGCATTTGACAAAGCAATTTTAGGGATGGACCTTCAACTTAATGCTGATGGTAAGATTTCAACAATACAATTTCAAGAGCTATAAAAAGTATTTAGAATATTCGTTTTTTGTTTAAAGCTTTCTTTCAAGAAAGCTTTGTACTTTTGTAAGCGTTTACAAAAGTATTTCGGAATACCCATATGAATCCAAATAAAATCAACATATTAAACCGTAAGGCCAAATTTGAATATGAATTCCTGGACAAATATACCGCGGGAATCAAACTCGTTGGCACAGAAATAAAGGCTATAAGAGAAGGAAAAGCAAATATTGCGGAGAGTTTCTGTGAGTTTAATAACAATGAATTATTTGTTATTAATATGCACATAGAAGAGTATTCTCATGCCACCTATTTTAATCATAATCCCAAAAGTGAACGAAAACTATTACTCAACAAAAAGGAGTTAAAAAAACTTGAAAAAGAAGTAAAAAACTCTGGATTAACCATTATACCCACCCGATTATTCATAAATGATCGTGGATTGGCAAAGCTTAATATTGTCCTTGCACGTGGTAAAAAGATGTATGATAAACGAGAAACAATTAAAGACAGGGATAATAAAAGAAATCTTGATCGTATCAAAAAAGAATATAAGTAATTATACATTTTCGAAAATAATAAACAATCCATGAATCAACCCGATATAATATACCACAAAAAAATTATTTTCGATTCTTCCTATAGTATTTATCAAAATAGAATGACTAAGTAATTAACCCTATATTCATCGCTTTCGCAGATTACACATGGTATTTAGTAGCGCTTATTTTTTACTTCTTTTCTTCCCTTTAACATTACTATTATATTTTATTGTTCCTAAAAAGTATAGAAACCTGGTATTACTTATAGCCAGTATCTATTTTTATACCTACGGCGAGAAACTCTTGGTACTTGTAATGTTGTTTTCTACTTTGGTTGATTACAAGTGCGGCATCCTAATTGAAGAAGGGAAGCGAAAACTTGGTTTAAGAATCTCTATTCTCACAAATTTAGTAACACTTGGGATTTTCAAATATTTCAATTTTGCTATCGATAATTTATACGCTGTATTAGACTTACTTCAAATAGACTCTAGCAGTTTACATAACATTCCAGAAGTTGTGTTACCATTAGGGATTAGTTTTTATGTTTTTCAAACCATGTCATACACTATAGACGTTTATAGAGGAAATATAAAGGCTAATAGAAGTTTACTAGAATTTGCCACTTATGTAACCATGTTCCCCCAATTAGTTGCAGGACCTATTGTTCGGTATATCGATATTCAGCGAGAAATAGCCAACAGAGAAGTCAGCATTTTTAGTTTTGCCAAAGGTTTAGAACGTTTTATAATAGGGTTATTCAAAAAAATGATTATTGCCAATACTTTTGCTCGAATAGCAGATAGTATTTTTACAGAAAGCGGAGGTGATGTTTCAACATATTATGCCTGGTTAGGTGTTATTTCCTATGCTTTTCAGATTTATTATGATTTTTCTGGCTACTCAGATATGGCGATTGGATTAGGCAAAATGTTTGGTTTTAATTTTTTAGAAAACTTTAATTATCCGTATATATCAAAAAGCATTCAAGAATTTTGGAGACGATGGCATATATCGCTTTCTACCTGGTTCAAAGATTATCTATACATTCCTCTGGGAGGTAACAGAAAAGGTAAATATCGAACTTATGTAAACTTATTTATCGTATTCTTTATTACCGGTTTATGGCATGGTTCTGAATGGAATTTTGTAATCTGGGGGCTATTTCATGGTGTATTTATAGTAATAGAAAGAATTGGTTTTAATAAAATTTTAGAAAAAGCCTGGAAACCTTTACGACATCTCTACACATTGCTAATCATACTTGTTGGTTGGGTTTTATTTAGAGCTGATACTCTTGAGCAGGCTATTAAATACCTAAAGACAATGTTTATTTATAACAAAGGGAATGCTTCTGTAAATGATTTTATAACATATTTTAATTATAACACCGAACTCCTATTTACCTGTATATTAGCACTTATCTTTGCAATACCTACATATCCTTATTTTGAAAAAAAACTAAAAAACCCAAAGCTTCTACCTTTTAGATATATTAATATTTTAATACTTCTTATATTATCTATTATATATATAGCTGCTGATTCTTATAATCCTTTTATCTATTTTAGATTTTAAAAAATGAAAAGAAAAATTACGATTTCCTTTATAATTATTTGTGTCGCTATTATTTCGACACCTTTTATCCTGGTTAATCTAAGGATAAAGGTTGATCCGCTTAAAGAAAATGAAAAAAAAATCAGCTTAAATTTTAAACGAAACTTCCCTTTAAAATCTGATTTACTGAAAATTTACACCAATTTTAAAACCAATATTCTGAATGTAAATCCAATTCCCAACAAAGTTATTGAAACAGAAAATGAGTGGAAATTTTTAGGAAATAATTTTAGTAATGCACTATCAGAATCAAAAGGTTTGGTCGTATTCACCAAAAAAGAATTAGCTTCTTTAAAAAAATTTTTAATTCTGAAAAAAGAATGGCTTAAAGAAAGAAATATTGCCTTTTATATTGCAATAGCACCCAATAAGCATACTATTCATAGTGATATGATTAAAATAAAAAAATATGAAAGAAACACAAAACTTCAACAATTAGACTCTTTATGTAAGATTATTGATGTTAACTTTATAAATTTAGGGGCAAATTTCCCTAAAGGAAATGATACAATTTTGTATCACAAAACAGATACTCATTGGAATGGCTATGCTGGATTTTATGCCTACCAATCTAGTATGAATTTTATAACTCGAGACTTTAAAAAAACCATATTTGGCCAATACAAACTGGATAATATGGAAGCATATGTAGAAGATAACAAAATTGGTGATCTAAACAATATGCTAATGAATAATAAGACGGAAGATTTTATTCATCTAAAATTTAAAACTCCCGAAAAAGCAATAGAGCAAACAGATCAATTAACAGTACCTATCGGTTACCATAATGCGGATAGGCTTTATGAAAAACGTTTCCAAAATGCATCTTCCAATAACAACCTCAAAATATTAGTTTTTCACGATTCCTTCTTTCCTTATTATGAAAAATATTTTAGTGAAACCTTTAATCATTCTGTTTTTATCTGGAATCACAAATTCGATAAAGATGTGATCGAAATAGAAAAACCAAACATTCTATATCATGAAATTGTAGAAAGAGATATAGATGTTTTATTAAATCGATAACTTCACAATTAAAATAAGCTATTTTATTCGCGTAATCACCTTCTTAATTAAGTATCACTTAGTAGTTCTTCTATTATTTTCTTTACCGAAATCGAATCGACTATAGACAATAGAGAATAAATTTCATCACATTTTTTAATATTATAATAGTCTGCCAGATATTTTATCAAATTGATATCTTCTAATAAAACTGCTTGATGAAAAGCTGTAAAACCATCATTATCTACTAAGTATAAGTTTGCTTTTTCTTCAATAAAGAATTCTATTAAACTTCTATTTTCTTTACTCACACTTGAAATCAAAGGCGTCGATCCTCTATATTTTTCACTTCGAACATTAATATTTGCTCCCTTCTGCAATAAAATTTTAGCCATTTCTACAGATTGCACCATGAGTAATATAGGATTTTCTTCTGTTATGGATTCAATTCCATTATCGAATAATAATTCTACTAATTCAAAAAAATCGTTATTTACTGCATTCTGTAGGGGAGCTAGAGATGAATTGGGTAAACCATTAGGATTTGCTCCTCTATCTATCAAAAACTTCGCAATTGTTACTCCGGGTAGAATATCATATTCTTTTTTTCTATCTCTTATTCGATATGGCTCTGTGCAATAATTTAGAAAAGGCACATCTAATCCTTCATGCATATCAAGATCAATACCTGTATCAATCAATATTTTTGCAATTTCCATATGATCTCCTTCAATTGCTATTTTCAAGGTTGCCTGCAAACCTTCATCTGCTCCATTTTCTAATAAAAATTCAACTACTTTTTCATCCCCTTTTCGAGCTGCATGCTCTATTGGTAAAAAAATATCGCACTCTACATTTACATCTACATTATAAGACCGCAGAAGTTTCACAACCTCTAACCTTTCTTCTTTTTTCCAGGAAGAAATAACTCTATAAAGTATAGTTTCAAAAGGGTATTCAGGCTCCTGATAATTAACATCTGCTCCTTCTTCTAATAACAATTTAATTTTTGTTATGTCATCAGAGCTATACTTTCTTTTGTCTACAAGCTCAAATAATTCTATTGTGATTGGTTTCTGTCCTTCCATAACACTAATTTTTAAAAGAATATTATTTTAATACTTATTCCTTTTCTAATTTTTATCTTCTAACAAAGGAACAAATCTAAACTCTCCAAATTCTCGTTTTTCGAACTCTGTTTCGCTTTTACGAATAAAAAGTGTCATTATTTGTACATCCTCTCCTACCGGGATTACTAGACGGCCATTAATTTGTAGTTGGCCTAATAATGGTTTTGGAACAAAAGGAGCTCCTGCTGTTACTATAATTCCATTGTACGGCGCATGCTCTGCTAGGCCTTTATATCCATCTCCAAACGACAAGTGTTTTGGTCTATATCCAAGTTTAGACAAAAACAATTTTGTTTTTTTAAACAATTCTTTTTGACGTTCTATACTATACACTTTTGATCCCATCTCGCATAAAACTGCAGTCTGGTATCCCGAACCAGTGCCAATTTCTAACACCTTGTCTCCTTTTTTTATTTCCAATAATTCTGTTTGAAACGCTACAGTATAGGGTTGAGAAATGGTTTGATCTGCTGCTATCGGAAAAGCTTTATCCTGATATGCGTGATCTTCAAAACCAGAATCCATAAATAAGTGTCTGGGTATCTTTCCAATAGCAGATAACACCGTTTTATTTTTGATTCCTTTTTTAATCAATACATCTACTAATTGTTTTCTTTTTCCGGCATGTCTAAGGGTATCTTTCACTATTCTAAGGGTTATTTAGCAGGCTAAAATTACATAAAGATTTTAAAGATTTGCAAACTATTTCTTTCTTCGAACTAAAATTTTGCATTTTAGATATAATTAGGATTTAAAATTTATAAATAATACTATTTTTGTGTAAAATCAATATATTATGCTCAAAGCCGGAGTACTCGGTGCGGGACACCTTGGTAAAATCCATTTACGTCTTCTACAACAATCAGAAAATTATGACCTTATAGGTTTCTACGATGCTAGCGAAATTCAAGCTAAATCCATAGTAGAAGAATTTGGTTATCAACTCTTTAACTCTATTGAAGAATTAATTGATGCTGTAGATGTAGTTGATATTGTTACCCCAACTTTTGCTCATTTTGATGTAGCTAAGCAAGCAATAAAAGCAGGCAAACACGTCTTTATAGAAAAACCAATTACTAATACTGTAGCAGAAGCCCAACAACTTATTGATTTGGCAAATGCGCATCATGTAAAAGGACAAGTAGGACATGTAGAACGTTTTAATCCTGCATACACTGCAGTCGCCAGTAAGATTGACAATCCAATGTTTATCGAATCTCACAGATTAGCAGAATTTAACCCCAGGGGTACAGATGTCCCTGTAGTTCTTGATCTTATGATTCATGATATAGATGCTATACTAAGTGTAGTGCACTCTGAAGTAAAACATATTAGTGCCAGTGGAGTATCTGTAATTAGTGAAACTCCTGATATCGCTAATGCTAGAATAGAATTTGAAAATGGTTGTGTAGCTAACCTTACTGCCAGTAGAATTTCTCTTAAGAATATGCGAAAATCCAGGTTTTTTCAGCGCGATGCCTATATCTCGGTTGATTTCTTTGAAAAAAAATGCGAGGTCGTAAAGATGAAAGATGCCCCCGAAAGTCCAGATGATTTTGCTATGATATTGCAAAATGCTGAAGGTGTGAAAAAACAAATTTATTTTGACAACCCTAATGTTCCTTCTAATAATGCAATATTAGATGAATTAGACACCTTTGCAGAAGCCATAAAAAATGATACTACACCTGTAGTATCGCTGGAGCAAGGAAAAAAAGCATTAGAAGTTGCCTTAAAAATCATTGATTGCTTTACTCATTAAAAACAAAATTTACACATATACATCAAATAAACAATATACATATGAAAAACATTGCAGTAATCGGTGCAGGAACTATGGGGAATGGTATTGCACATACTTTTGCTCAAAAAGGCTTTAAAGTACAGCTTATTGATATTTCTCAGCAATCTTTGGATAAAGGTTTAGCTACAATCACAAAGAATTTAGACAGGATGATTGCTAAAGAAAAAATATCAGAAGCCGATAAAGAAGCTACACTTGCCAATATCTCTACTTATACAAACATCAAAGAAGGAGTAGAATATGCAGGTCTTGTCGTTGAAGCCGCTACAGAAAATGTAGATTTAAAGCTAAAAATTTTCAAAGAGCTTAGTGAGGCATGTCCAGAAGATACAATCTTAGCTTCTAATACTTCATCAATATCGATTACACAAATTGCTGCTGTAACCAATCGTCCTGAGATGGTTATAGGTATGCATTTTATGAATCCCGTGCCTATTATGAAATTAGTTGAGATCATTAGAGGGTACAACACCTCTGATGAAGTAACTTCTACTATCATGGAACTCTCTAAAACACTAGGTAAAATCCCTGTAGAAGTAAATGATTACCCTGGATTTGTAGCAAATCGTATCCTCATGCCAATGATTAATGAATCAATAGAAACTCTATATAATGGTGTCGCAGGAGTATCAGAGATTGATACCGTTATGAAATTAGGAATGGCGCATCCTATGGGGCCATTACAATTAGCAGATTTTATTGGTCTTGATGTTTGCCTTTCTATTCTTAATGTAATGTATGATGGTTTCAAAAACCCAAAATATGCTCCTTGCCCATTATTAGTTAATATGGTTATGGCCGGTAAACTCGGAGTAAAAAGTGGAGAAGGATTCTATGATTATTCTGAAAGCAGAAAAGCAGAAAACGTATCTAAGCAGTTTATATAGTTCGTAATTTAGTATTTACTTCCTGATTTTACGATGAATAAAATCCTGATGCTGATTATAGTTTTAACCTTTATTTCCTGTAAAAACAGAAATGAAACATCTAGCCTTGCTATAGATGAAAATCAAGATCCTTATCAGATCTACACCTCTCTTTTTAAGGAAAATCCAGAATTTATCGCTTCTGATTTTGATTTTCCAATTGGTAAACCAAATGCTGAGGGCTATTATAATGCCCAAAAATTTAGAGAAAACAATCACTTAGGTGATGACTGGAATGGTACTGGAGGAGGTAATACAGATCTGGGAGATCCCATATATACCATTGCTAATGGATATGTTTCCTTTGCTAAGGATATTAAAGGAGGTTGGGGTAATGTTATAAGAGTAATACATAGATACAAAGGAAAATATTATGAATCTGTATATGCACATTGCGATTCTATACTTGTAAAAGAAGGAGATTTTGTAAAAAAAGGTGCTTTAATAGCAACTATAGGTAATGCAAATGGCATATATTTGGCCCATTTGCACCTAGAAATCAGAGATGATATTTTTATGGATATCGGTGGTGGATACGCAAATGACAGATCTGGATATCTGGATCCTACAAAATTTATAAATAATAATTAATGGCAAAAATTCATCCGTTTAAAGCTATACGACCAACAAGAGATAAAGTAAATCTGGTTGCTTCCAGATCATATCAAAGTTACACTTCGTTTGAGCGAGATTCTAGAATGGATTACAATCCTTATTCTTTTTTACACATTGTAAATCCCGGATATAAATACCATAAGGAGATATCGGGAGAAGAACGTTATAAGTTAGTTCGAAATCGATATCTGGAGTTTAAAGAAGATCAAATTTTTATGCAAGAGGATAGTCCTTGTTATTACATTTACAAAATTGTAAATCGTGAACAAGAATCATTTTGTGGTATTATAGCTGCTGCCAGTACAGAAGATTATCATAATGATGTTATCAAAAAACATGAAGATACACTTCAAGATCGTGAAAGTACTTTTAAAGAGTATCTAAAAACGGTTGGCTTCAATGCAGAACCTGTATTACTTACCTATCCTGATAATGATTCTATTTCAAAAATTATTTCAGAAACCGTTGGAGCAAGAGCAGAATATGAATTTACAACTACAAATCGTGATACGCATTACCTATGGAAAATAGAGGATCAAAAATCTATTTGCGAGATACAAGAAGCCTTTTCTTCTATTAAAACTATATATATAGCAGATGGCCATCATCGTTCTGCCTCATCTCACCTATTATCCCAGGATTTAAAAGAAAATAACTCTGAGCATAACGGCAATGAAGCTTATAATTTTTTTATGAGCTATTTGATCCCTGAATCTGATTTGAAAATTTATGAATTTAATCGATTAGTAAAAGATTTAAACGGATTATCCAAAGAAGAATTTCTAATCAAACTAGATGAATGGTTTCGTATCGAAAATAGAGGACCAGAAGTATACAGACCTTCAAAACCTCATCATTTTAGCATGTATATTGACGATGAGTTTTATTCGTTATATCTAAGAAAAACAACTTACGAATTTACAGATGCACTAGAGGAATTAGATGCGCAGATTTTATATAAAACGGTATTAAAACCTATTTTAGGCATAGAAGATTTGCGTACAGATACTCGTATCGAATACTCACATGGTAAGAATGGAATTGTAAAAGTAAAAAGCGATGTTGATAATGGAGAATACAAAGTAGGATTTGGACTTTTTCCTGCATCTGTAGAGCAAGTCAAAAAAATTGCAGACGAAGGATTGAAAATGCCTCCAAAAAGTACATACATAGAACCAAAATTAAGAAGCGGAATCACTATTTATGAGTTTTAACATTAACTAATCATTTTTATTTATAAATAATAAAGGATGCTTGAAATTCAAGCATCCTTTGTCTTTTTTCAATACACTTTGGTTTTAAGAGAATTGAACACTTATATTTTATAAGGTATGAACATAAAACCCAATTCTATCAATATTTGATCCTGAACGGCCATAGAAACCTAATATTTCAAACCCACTAGGCGGGATTGAAGCATTAAAATAACTACCTCCATTACCACCATGGGTAAATGTTTTTTTATTAGTATAGATAGTTAACTTATCCAAACGACTCCCACTTCTTCCTGAAATTCGTTTTATATACTCATCACTGCTAAAAAAATGAAGGTAATAACTCCCTCCATTACCACCTCTATTCACACCTGTATAAATAGTACCAGAAGGTGATTTATAGTAAACGATCAATTTATCTACCCTACTACCTGTTCGCATGGCAATTGCATGAATTCTTGTTCCACTAGGAGGGTTTACGCTAAAAGCACTACCTCCATTACCTCCAAAAGGGCCAATAGAGTACGAATATGCCTTACCACTACTTTCTGTTACATTCTCCTCAAAAGGGATAGCATTTTTTAATTCCTTAGGGAAGCTCTCCCATTCTACCGATAAAGAATTAGTATCATCATAAATAGGTAATTCCTGGGTATTTTCTACACCTTCTTTTATCTCATCTTTCTGACATGAGATCATAAAACTGAACAGTGCTAATACTGTTAAAAAAAATAATTTTTTCATAAAAACTTAATTTAAATTGGTTAAAATAAAATTGTTAATTATCACTTTTAATTTCCTTTTTAAAAGCACATTAAGATACGATCACTACCAAAATCCTTAATATTAATTAACATATATATGAGAGTTGTACGACTTAAGCCACGAATATTTTTGACATCTGTAGAAATTAGAAATATGACCTAAATACTTACCTTTTATCCAAGAAAAAAGAGATTAGTTATTTTATATAAAAAAGATCAAAATTAGCCTTTGATTTATAAATAAATAACGAATAATCAATATCAATAAAAAAATGATTTTAGATATCTTTGCAAACTATGAATGATATCGAAAAAAACCTTCATGAAATAAAAACATCAATTCCTGAAGGAGTTACTCTGGTAGCAGTATCCAAAACTAAACCTGTTTCTGATCTAATGAACGCCTATGATGCTGGTCAAAGAATTTTTGGTGAAAATAAGATTCAGGAAATGACCGAAAAGTGGGAAACCATGCCAAAGGACATTAGCTGGCATATGATAGGACATGTACAAACTAATAAGGTTAAGTATATGGCTCCCTTTGTAGATCTCATTCATGCAGTAGATAGTTACAAATTGCTTAAAGAGATCAACAAACAAGCAAAAAAATACAATAGAACCATTAACTGTCTCATACAAATCAAAATTGCTAAAGAAGAAAGTAAATTTGGTTTATCAGAACAGGATGCTATCGCTTTATTAAACTCCGAAGAAGTTAAGAATTTAACCAATGTTAATATTCAAGGGCTTATGGGAATGGCAACTTTTATAGATGATGAGCAACAAATACACGATGAATTTAAAAAGATTGCTTCTTTTTCTGAAAACATAAAAACAAAATACCCTCAACTAAAAACCTTATCGATAGGTATGAGCGGAGATTACGAAATGGCTATTGACTGTGGAAGCACTATGGTTAGAATAGGAAGTTCTATTTTTGGAGCCAGAAATTACCAATAATATATACTTTTTGATCATTAGTACTTGATTTACCAAATTGATAAATAAAATAATAATAATAATGTCCCTTATTAAACTAAGCTTGAAAAAATAAAGATTACCGAACTATATGTATGCAATTTTAGATATTGAAACAACCGGAGGAAAATATAATGAAGAAGGAATTACTGAAATTGCTATTT
The DNA here is from genome assembly GCF_943373825.1 of Aquimarina spinulae. Classification (NCBI taxonomy): domain Bacteria; kingdom Pseudomonadati; phylum Bacteroidota; class Flavobacteriia; order Flavobacteriales; family Flavobacteriaceae; genus Aquimarina; species Aquimarina spinulae. The sequence continues at coordinate 475,664 of NZ_CALSBP010000002.1, forward strand.
ATAAATTTGACGGACATGATGTAGTGGACCAGTTTATAAGTCTGGTTAATCCCGAACGTCCCATACAGCCATTTGTAGCTAATCTTACCGGGATAAACAATCAGATGCTTCGCAATGCACCCAAGTTTTATGAAGTAGCCAAAAGAATTGTTGAAATTACTACCGACTGTATTATTGTTGCACATAACTCTAGTTTTGATTACAGAATTTTAAGAACCGAATTCTCGAGATTAGGATTCGAATTCGAACGGCAATCTTTATGTACTGTAGAGCTTTCTAAAAAATTAATCCCAGATCAACAATCGTATAGCTTAGGCAAACTTGTTCGAGGACTTGGCATCCCTCTTTCTGACAGGCACCGAGCCAATGGTGATGCCCTGGCTACAGTAAAATTATTTAAACTCTTACTCACAAAAGATATAGAGAAAAAAATAATTACAGAAACCGTTAGAACAGAGACTAAACGCCAGGTCGATGATAAGCTTCTTAGATTAATTGAAGACGCTCCTGCAGCAACAGGAGTATATTATATGCATCGTGAAAACGGGACTATTATATATATTGGAAAAAGTAAAAACATAAAAAAACGCCTCAATCAACATTTTACAAACGACAATAGAAAATCTAAAAGAATACAAGAAGAAGTTGTTAGTGTAACGTATGAAAATACAGGAAGTGAGCTTTTAGCATTACTAAAAGAAAGTGAAGAGATAAAACGTAACAAACCAAAATATAATAGAGCACTGCGTAAAACAAAATTTGATCAAGCCCTATACCAATTTACAGATGACAATGGGTATATAAATTTCAAAGTTCAAAAAGCAGATCATCGTAAAATAAGCATCACCACTTTTTCTAATAAACAACAAGCTAAGACTTACATGCATCGATGGACAGAAGAGTATAATTTATGCCAAAAATTAATGGGGCTGGATAATGGCGAAAGCAATTGTTTTAACTACACTATAAAACAGTGTCATGGCGCTTGTATTTATAATGAACCTGCAGAAGAATATAATATTAGGGCACAAAAACTTATTTTCAATACCTCGTTTCAAAGTCAGGATATGATCATTGTGGATCGAGGAAGAGATATTGACGAACAAAGTGTAATATTGGTTGAAGAAGGAAAATTTAAAGGTATAGGATACTTCAATCTAAATCATCAAATCAATAATATAGAGATTTTACGCTCTATTATTACCCCAATGACCCATAATAGAGATGCCCAACACATTATCCAAAGTTATGTGCGCACACATAAAAGACTAAAGATTATCAAACTACAAAAAAATGTATAGAACTCTATTCTTTGTATTTTTAACCACTTTCTCTTTTTTAATAAGCGCTCAAGAAGCTTACAATGATAAAAATATGGTTGTGAGCATGATTGATTTACAAAGTACAACATATAAAAAAGACAGTACCGCAACTGCATTTTTTATATACGAAAAAGGGTTTAGCAGAGTAGAAAATGGTGGTGGTTATGATTTGTTAACAGATTATGAAGCAAAAGTCAAAATATTAAATGAGCAAGGGTTTGGTCATGCTACGATAAAAGTTCTTTTATACAGAAATAAAAGGGACAAAGAATCTTTCAATAATCTTGTAGCATACACTTATAATCTGGAACAAGGTAAGATTATTAAAACCAAAGTAGAAAAAGACCAAATTTATTATGAAAAACATGATCAAAACTTCACTTCTGTAAAATTTACATTTTCTAATATAAAGCCAGGATCTGTACTTACTTATAAATACCAGGTAGAATCTCCTTTTATGTATAATTTTAATGGATGGGAATTTCAAGATGATATTCCAAAAATGTATAGTGAGTTTATAGCTGATCTACCCGGTAATTATGTCTACAATATAAAACTCGTAGGAACTCTAAAACTAAATACCAGTGAATCTACTATTAAAAAAAATTGTCTCCAAGCATCAGGTTTAGGATCTGCTGATTGTTCTCATAACACATATATCATGAAAGATATTCCTGCTTTCAAAGAAGAAAAATATATGACAGCAAAGAGCAATTATTTTTCTCGTATTGAGTATGAATTAAAAGAATTTAAAGGATTTGATGGGGTCAATAATAAATATACCGAAACATGGAAAAATGTTGATATCAAATTAAAAAAAGAAATAGCCATTGGAGTACAACTTAAAAAAACGGGGATTACTAAAAATATTCTTCCCGATACTATACAATCAATGCCTAATAACGTGATCAAAGCAAAAGCAATATATCGCTATATTGCTGATCATTATAAATGGAACAAAAAGAATGACATTTTTAAAGGTAACTCTATTTCTGAAGTAATTAACTCTAAATCAGGTAATGTCTCTGGTATAAATATTTTATTACATAACACACTGAAACAACAACAATTTAAAGTTTATCCTGTATTACTATCAACAAGGAATAATGGCTACGCTACAACTATACACCCTGTAATCTCTGATTTTAATTACTTAATTACACAATTAACTATCGAAGATGAAACATTTCTTCTAGATGCTACAGAAAATAATTTAGCGTTCGGAGAAGTACCTTTTAGATGCTTAAACGTGCATGGTAGGTTATTAGATTTTAAAAATGGTAGTTCCTGGATAGATATAAAACCCGCAAAACGTTCTTTAATTTTTCATAAAGAAGAATTAAAACTAAATGAAAAATTAGAATTAGACGGTAAAGCAAAACACGTTTTCGCTGGTTACCATGGATACTACAAGAGAAAAGAACTGGATCAGGTAAACAAACAAAGTTATTTAGACTTAAGGAAAAAGAAAAACTCCGAAGTAAAAATAACCAACATTAGCATTAAAGATGAGAAGGATTATGAAAAACCATTTGAAGAAGAATTTCAATTTACAAGAAATACAGAAACAATAGATAACACGATTTACATAAAACCATTTACTCTACCTTTTTTCAAAGAAACTCCTTTCAAACTTAATCAAAGAACATATCCTGTTGATTTTGGCTATCCAGATTCATATACATACCTAGTTTCTATCGAGTTATCCAAAAATTATGAATTTGTCGACATACCAAATAATTCTTTGTATGCTATTCCTAATCATCTAGGTCAGGTAGGTGTCAATTTTCAGAAAAATGAAAAAAAATTAATTATTACCCATAGAATAACATTTAATTCTTCATATTACCCTGTAGAATACTATAAAACACTTAAAGAATTTTTTAATCTTATTATTGAAATAGAAAATAATACTCTTATCGCCGTTAGAAGGGTACATTAGTTTTTTTAGTATTTTTATTCAAAATCAAGAAATTTGGACAATAATTCATCTCATAAGAACTGGAAAAACCGATTGCACGACATCATTTATGAAGCCGATACTCCGATAGGAAAAATATTTGATGTAACTCTACTTATCTTAATAGTATTGAGCATCATCTTTGTAATGCTCGAAAGTGTAAAAGGGTTATCTGCTGAAACCTACACATTATTATATTACGCAGAATGGATCATCACCATATTTTTTACTTTTGAATATATAGCCCGTATTATTTCTATTAAAAAACCAGCTTCCTATATTTTTAGTTTTTATGGGATCATCGATCTTTTATCTACCTTACCATTATACCTATCATTTTTTATCACAGGCACCAGTGCATTGTTGGCTGTTAGAGCATTACGATTACTTCGGGTTTTTAGAATTTTAAAAATCTCGAGGTATATTGGTGAATCCAACAGATTAGCCAAAGCTATAAAAGATAGTAGAGCCAAAATATTGGTATTTCTATTTGCTGTATTAGTGTTATGCATAATTATGGGTACGGTAATGTATATTATAGAAGGAGAAGAAAGTGGTTTTAAAAGCATACCTATAAGCGTATATTGGTGTATTGTCACCCTAACAACAGTTGGTTATGGTGATATTGCTCCGGTTACTCCGCTAGGACAATTTCTTGCAGCTATTATTATGATTATGGGTTACGGTATTATTGCTGTTCCTACTGGTATTGTTAGTGCCGAATACACGCATCATCAAGCTAGTAAAGTACATTTAAATACTCAATCCTGTAGTCATTGTAGTGAGAATGAGCATCGCGATAATGCTAAATTCTGCCATAAATGCGGAGAAGACTTACATCATGACCATGAATAAAAATCTAATTGTGGTTGTTGGCCCAACTGCTATAGGCAAAACCAGCTTAAGTATTGCACTTGCAAAACATTTTAATTGTGAAATTGTTTCTGCAGACAGCAGGCAGTTTTATAAAGAAATGAGCATTGGTACTGCAGCTCCTTCTCTTGATGAATTAAAACAGGCTAAACATCATTTTATTCAACACATAAGTATTAAGAATGAATACAGTGTAGGTGATTTTGAAAAAGATGCTTTAGATAAACTTAATGCATTATTCAAAAACAATGACTACGCTATTCTTGTTGGAGGCTCTGGGCTTTATATTGATGCAGTAACCAAAGGGTTGGATCGTTTTCCTGAAATAGATATAAAGATTAGGCAAGAACTTCAAAAAGAATATAACGACAAAGGAATCGAAAATTTGCAGCAACAATTAAAAATTTTAGATCCATTGTATTACGAGAAGGTAGACCTAAACAATACACATAGAGTTATGAGGGCTCTAGAAGTATGTATTGGTAGTGGAGAACCTTATTCATCGTTTCTTACTAAACCACGAAAGAAACGATCTTTTAACACTATTAAAATCGGAATTACCGCAGAAAGACAAACTATTTATGACAGAATAAACCAACGCGTAGAGCTAATGGTTGAAGGGGGATTACTAGATGAAGTAAAAAGCCTTTACCCATATACATCATTAAATGCATTAAACACTGTTGGATATAAAGAAATATTTAAATACCTGGATAAAGAATGGGATTTGGATTTTGCTCTTTCTGAAATCAAAAAAAACACCAGACGTTTTGCCAAAAGACAGCTTACCTGGTTTAAAAAAGATTTAGAAATTAGTTGGTATGACTACAAAGAAGATATTAAATCTATTATAATGCATATAAAAAAAAGCTCACTATGATAATTGCACATAGTGAACTTTTTTAGAAGTTAGTTACCGTTACTATTCCTACGATTCTTCGTTTCTTACAACTAGTCTAAATCCTTCTCCATGAATATTAAGAATTTCGACATTTTCGTCTTTCTTCAAATATTTTCTAAGTTTGGCTATATATACATCCATACTACGAGAGGTAAAATAATTATCATCTCTCCATATTTTTGTTAATGCTAATTCTCTAGGCATTAAATCATTAAGATGTAACGCTAGTAAGCGAAGTAATTCATTCTCTTTTGGAGAAAGTTTAATTGGATCTTCTTCTTTAAACGTTAAAAAGCGAAGTTTCGAATTAAGATGAAAGCCTCCAACGTTAAACTCAAACTGTTTACTATCGGCAACAGATTCTGTGCTTTTACGCTGCATAATAGCTTGTATTTTCATTAACAACACTTCGCTATCAAAAGGCTTATTAAGGTAATCATCTGCCCCTACTTTGTATCCTTTCAATACATCTTCTTTCATTGCTTTTGCAGTTAAAAAGATGATTGGTATTTCTTCATTTTTTTCTCTAATCTCTTTTGCTAATGTAAATCCATCTTTATAGGGCATCATGACATCAAGAATACACATATCATAATCATCCTTTTTGAATTTTTCGAAGCCTTCCATACCATTTTTAGCATGCACAACATCATAATCGTTCATTACAAGATAATCCTTTAATACTGTTCCGAAGTTTGGATCATCTTCTACAAGCAAAATCTTTTTGTTTTCTGTTTCCATATTTTAAGATATTAACGGTAATTTAATTATAAATGTGGAGCCTTTTCCCCTTTCACTCTCCACCCATATCTGACCATGATGATCATCTATAATTCTCTTTACGTATGTTAGCCCTAATCCGTGTCCTTTTACATTATGAAGATCTCCGGTATGTTCTCTAAAGAACTTTTCAAAAATCTTTTTCTGTGCTACTTTACTCATTCCAATTCCTTGATCACGAACTTTTAGAACAATACTATTTTTTACATTTTCTGTATATACATCTATTTTAGGCTCATTTTCTGAATATTTTATTGCATTATCCAGAATATTCACAACTACATTAGTCAAATGACTATCATTAGCTAATACTGTTGTTTTAAGCGCTCCTAAATGCATTTTCACATACCCTTCTCTATTTTCTACAAGTAGAGACACATGAGTAATTGCATCTTCAATAATATCGTGCAACTCTTGTCTTTCTTTTTTAATGTTAAGCTCATTTTTCTCTAACTGAGATATTCTTAACACATTTTCTACCTGGGCATGCATTCTTTTATTCTCTTCACGTATCATACTCATATAACGCTGCACTTTCTCTGGATCCCCTCCTATTTTAGGATTCTTTATAGAATCTAATGCCAAATTAATAGTAGCAATGGGAGTCTTAAGCTCATGCGTCATATTATTAATAAAATCTGTTTTAATTTGTGATATCTGCCGTTGCTGCATCAATTGTGATAAAGCACTGGAATATGCAACTACAATAATTAACGTAAATATTATAGATAATATGGCCATTCCCTTGATAGAAGAAAGTACATATTGTTTTTTTCCAGTAAAGTTAACATATAACTGATACTCACTTACACCTTCATCATTTACAAAAAGTGGTATTGCATATGTTGTTGGATAATCCAAACTAAAATCATCAGAACGTACTTTGGTTGCTAAAGCATTACTATATATAGCATATTCAAAGTCTACTTTTATATCTCTCTCTTCCAGTTCTTTCCTTAATAGATAATCTATTTCTCTTTTTTGAACTCTTCTATGTATTGGTATAAAACTGGCAATTTCGCTTATTACTATTTCATAATCCATTCTCTGGAGATCTGTTAACCCACGTATTCTCTCTAGTTTGGATTTAGAATTTTGCCTTACAAAATCACTTTTATCATTTTGTGTAACAGCATCAGTATTACGATTTAAAATATTTTTTAACCGAACCGTATCAATATTTAAATTTATAAAAGACGAAAACAACTTATGGTCTTCTTCTAAAATACCATCTGTATGCGTAAACGACTTTGTCGTATTATCAATACTAATATTTAGAAGCTGACGTATAGTTTTGTTATCAGGCTCTTCTATGCTATCCAGAATCTCTTGTAATGGAAAAAACATCTCTTCAAACTCTCTGTATTGAATTCTATGAGATACAGATATCAATATTTGTTTCGCATTAAAAGAAAACTGTTCTTCATTATTCTCTACAGTGTTGTTAATCCAATATCCCTGAACAAAAATAATCCCAATTAACGATAAACTCATCAGGATTATCAGCAACACGAATAACCTTTTATTCATAACTCAAAAGTAAGACTTTAACATTTAGCTACTTTAGGGTTTAACCAAATGTTAACAAAATGAAAGATTCGGATTACAAACATTTTATAAAGATATTTCCTCATGAACCCTACGCACTTGATTTTCAGTATCTTTCATATTTTCATTATATATTACAAAATCGGCTAATGGGATTTTTCGAGCATCTTCCCACTGATTATTCATCCTAGAAAGGACATCTTCTCTCGTAGTTTCGTCTCTTTTTAGGACTCGTTCAATTCTGGTTTCTATTGGTGCCGATACAAGAATAGTATAATCACATTGTTTATGACCTTCATTTTCAAAAAGTATAGCCGCTTCTTTTACGACATAATTCCCTTTTTGTTTACTTTTCCAGCAATCAAAATGGTTTGCCACAGCAGGGTGAACAATTGCATTTAACTGGAGTAGTTTTGAAGAATCGTTAAACACTACATTTGCTATATATGGTCTGTTTAATTCTTCGTTTATATAAGAATTACTTCCTAATAAGTCGACAATTTGCTTTTTAACTAATGCATCCTCATTCATAAGTCTTTTAGCTTCAATATCGGCTATATAAACTGCAACCCCTAGTTGTTCAAACATTTTGGCCACTGTAGATTTTCCGCTACCTATCCCACCTGTTAAGCCTACTACTTTCATATCCTAACTTATTTCAAAACTACAAATTGAACTTGTTTTACCTGTAACCGTACATCATGAATGTAATCTGGTTTATTTACCAACTCTAAAGTTAAAAACAAACTTTCTTCAGATGCTTTAGCATAATCAGCTACTACCATAAAATCTCTGGGACTTATTTCATTATATTTATCTAATCCTACCCTGTATACTACAGAAATTTCTTTAGGAAAAATCTTAATTTCTGTACCTTCTGGTATATTATTTAATGTGATAGGAATTTTTTGATCTCCCTCTGTAAATTTACTCACCAAAACGTTAGCCTCTACTTGTGCAGGAGTAACAGTAATGGTGGCTGGTAATTCTTCAATATCTATATCTAATTTTGAAGTATAATTAACGTTTAGCCCTTCTAGATTTAAATTTTCTGTTGTTATATATTGTATAGTATCTATAATTTGTGAAGGACCACTAATTGTTACAGAATCAGGAGAAACTACTAACCCCTTATCACTACCATATCCAATAGCATACTGAATTTTCTCGGCGATTTTAACCTGGATCTTTTTTTCCAGATTACGATCTAGTTTTAATCGTATGGTATCTTTTTGCACAGATAAAACCCTTCCTTTAAAGTCTAATTTATTTTTTAACACCGAAGACTCTTTATCAACACGAAAATAATATTGATCTCCGCTATTAATAACTGCATCCTCTACATTAAATTGTAATGTTGGTCTGCTCCAATTATGATTCATCAGTCTAAAACCATTTCCATTAAGGACCATTCTTAATGTTTGGTCACTCTGCTCATTAAAAATTTTGTCTTGTGGTATATTAGTATATCGTATAGCTACTTCTACTTCTTGGGTATAATTTTTAGAGAATTGTATAAATAACCACAAGATTGAAGTAAATATTAGAAAAAACAAAAAGGTTTTTACATTATTCCTTTTTAAGGAAAATCTATTCTTTTTTCTAGCTGACATACAAATTACTTTGAAAAAAACAATTTCTTAAATTTCTTTTCGGGTACTTTTTTCAATAGATGAATATAATAATAAGATTTCAGGAATCCTTTTCCGTATCCATAAAATTGTATCAAAACTGCCAAAATAGATTGCACGCCTATAGACAGATTCTTATATTCTAGCGTAGCGCCTAGAAAAATAATCCCTAAATACATGCCCAAAATAGCAACAAAGTACCACCATCCCAAAAGTGCAGTCACTAAAGAAAATACGATGTATAGCAAAAATAAGGTAGGGAACCAATATGTAATTTTTGCTGTATCTGGATGCCATTGATTTAAAATAGGTCGTACCAATCCAAATTTATTCACCTGGATATAGAATTTTTTCCAGGAAATTCTTCTTTTATGAAACACTTTGGCATCAGGAATTAATGTAGTGTCATATCCTAATTTCCATAATCTTATGGTAAGATCCGGGTCTTCTCCTGGGTGTATGTTTCCGAAACCACTCGAAGCTTCAAAAGCTTCTTTTGACAATCCCATATTAAAACTACGGGGCTGAAATTTTCCCAATGTATTTTTACGCCCTCTAATTCCGCCAGTTGTTAAATACGAAGTCATACTATAACTTATTGCTTTCTGAAGGTTAGAAAAGCTTTGATGGGCGTCATCGGGGCCTCCGTAACAATGTACAAAAGTATTGGATAAAAAACGTTCTGCCTTAGACAAATACTCTTTTGGTAATAGCACATCACTATCGAGAATAACAAAATAGTTACCTTTTGCCTTACGCATACCATAGTTACGAGAATCTCCCGGGCCAGTATTTGGCTTTTGGTAATAGCTTATAGATAACCTATCTGCAAAAGTAGCTATAACCTCCTTTGATGTATCAGACGATCCATCTTCGACAATTACAATCTCATATGGTTTGGTATAATCCATATCCACCATGCTATCCAGCAGCTCTTTAATCTCATTTGGCCTGTTATATACTGGCACAATAAAGGAGAAATATATTTCCATATTGCAAAGGTAAGTGGTCTAAATAAAAAATCCCATTACCAATTAAGAATGGGATTTTTCACTAATTTTATAGTAGTTCTTTTTTAGAAAACCTTTATTATTCTCCTACAAATTTATCCATCACTAACTGGCTTACTCCCATATTAGAAAAACCTCCATCATGGTATAAATTCTGAAGGGTTACTTTTTTGGTTAAGTCAGAGAATAGTGTAATGGTATAATCGGCACATTCTGCTGCCGTGGCATTACCTAAAGGAGACATTTTATTTGCGTATTCTATAAATCCATCAAACCCTTTCACTCCTTTTCCTGCGGTTGTTGGGGTTGGGGACTGAGAAATTGTATTCACTCGTACATTACTATCTCTACCAAAGAAATATCCAAAACTACGAGCAATAGATTCTAGATATGCTTTATTATCTGCCATATCATTATAATCAGGAAACACGCGCTGTGCTGCCATATATGTCAATCCAACTATACTTCCCCAGTCATTCATTGCCTTTTTCTTATATAGGGTTTGCATTGTTTTATGAAAAGAAAGTGCAGATACATCTAATCCTTTTTGTGTCCAGTCATAGTTCTGATCTGTATAATGACGTCCTTTACGCACATTTATTGACATCCCTATAGAATGTAAAACAAAATCAAGTTTACCGCCCAAAATTTCTATTGCTTTATCTACAAGATTTTCTAAATCTTCTAACGAAGTAGCGTCTGCAGGTATAACTTGAGTATTGGTTTTTTCTGCAAGAGTATTTATAGCCCCCATTCGCATTGCGACAGGAGCATTAGTAAGAACAAAACTTCCTCCCTCTTCATAAACACGTTCTGCGGTTTTCCAAGCGATTGAATTTTCGTCAAGTGCCCCAAAAATAATTCCTCTTTTACCTTTTAATAAATTGTATGACATTTAATTATAAATTAAAGTATGGTTATACGAGTGGTAAAGATAATAAAACGACCCAAACCACAACCAATCGAAATAGAATTTAGTTAAGTATGTAAAAAAAATAATTAACAGTGCATGGCAATAAAATATTAATCAAACCTCTACATGATAAACTAATAATATTTCTATCTCTATAAGAAATACAAACCTATGATTGCGATAACTTATAAATAACGTTGGGAGTTTTAAAAAAACCTGACTTTTAAAATCTAAAAAAAATTAATTTATTATCAGTTGATTTTTATCAACATATACCTTATATTTGACATATAATTTTGATTGAGTATTGTTTTCAAAATATCATTAATTTGATATGTAAGATTATGATATGAAACACCCCCCATAGTGTATATTATTTCTCCCCTTAGAAAAAATATACTATTTCATCCCCCCCTTAGTATTGAAATAATTATAGAGTTATTTCTATAACAGAATTTTTAGTTACACAAAGATGATGTACCTATTTCTGAAAAAATTTGTTTTCATTAATACAAGTAGGTAACTAACTTTTAGTAATATAAAATACAGTCGATTTATGTGTTGAAATAATTCTTTATAAAAAAAAATTAACCATTATTAAGAATATACGTTATGGAAAAAAATTACCAAGCTACTTATTATCATTGTCAGATGTTTTCATTTTTTGATTTTTAAACCACTAAAAAAACAGGGGCTTTTTTCTTAGAACAAATTAATAAAACGGGGCATATGAAAATTATTACGTTAACTCTCTTACATAAGAGAATCACCACTCTTATTTGTCTTTTTGCACTACTATTCTCTTCGGTTTGTGTTTACGCACATTATCCTCATGAATACAAGTACACTTCTTTGATCTCAAAGGATACTACTACAATTAATACCAAATATACCAATCCATTAAGTCTTACTATACTAAAAATACAGGATGCTACAACTACAGGAATATGTTGTGATGGTAAAGCCAAAGCTATCGCTTCTGGCGGAAAACCTGGCTACACATATCAATGGAGTGCTTCTGCTAACAATCAAACTACAGCAACGGCAAGCCTTCTTACCAATCGCACCCACAGTGTTACAGTAACCGATACCGATGGAACTCAAGTAACAAAAAGCATTGTTATTCAATGCTTAAATACTTGTGATATTAAAGCTACAAATACTATAACTCATGTATCTTGTAATGGCGATGCTACAGGATCTGTTGATCTAACAGTAGAAAACGGCACTCCTCCATTTACTTTTGCATGGAGTAATGGTTCTTCTAATGAAGATTTAACTAATGTAATTGCCGGAACATATTCGGTAACGATCACCGATGCTTCAAATTGCACTACTACAAGCTCAGCCACCATAACCGAACCCAGTAAAGCAATATCTGCTTCGGCAAAGGAACTAACTCATATTAGTTGTAACGGTTCGGGCCAAATTACTGTAGAAGGAACCGGTGGAGTACCGCCTTATACATATTCTATCGATAATGGAGCCAATTATCAAACCAGCGAAACATTTCTAGATCTCGCACCAGGAAGTTATACTATAAAGATACGTGATGCTAATTGTTGTACCTCTATAGTTTGCACAACAATTTTATTTAATTGCACAGATGCTGTGACAGACATTAACAACACTTTTATTAATACACCCGTTTCTGGCAATGTATTAACCAACGATGAAGATCTCGAAGGAGATACACAAACAGTGACCACTACTACTGTAACTACTACAGAAAGGGTTATTGTTAATATAGAGCCTAATACGGGAGTTTATACATACACCCCTCCTTCTGGGTTTACAGGAGAAGATTCTTTCGAATACACTATCTGTGATGATGGTAACCCAATTGCTTGTGACACGGCTACTGTATACATCGAAGTACTCCCTATTAATGATCCCAAAAACGAAGCTCCCATTGCAAATCCAGATACTGCAATTACCGAAATAAATACTCCTGTAAACGGTAATGTATTAGTTAATGATTTTGATCCCGATGGAGACCCTATTACAGTGACAACACCTACAGTAACTACTACAGAAGGAGTTACCGTAGCTATAGATCCCAATACGGGCACATATAGCTATACACCTCCTCTTGATTTTACTGGTGATGATACTTTTGAGTATACGATATGTGATAATGGTAATCCTGCTCTATGCGATACCACTATTGTAATAATTACTGTTATAAAAAACCAGAATAACAGCACTTTTGCTAATGATGATGCATATTTTGCTGCATGTAAAAATATTCAAGGAAATGTACTGGATAATGACTTTGATCCAGAAGGAGATACACAAACCATAAATATAGTCCCTGTAGATGATGTAGATAATGGAACCCTTACTCTTAACACTAATGGCTCTTTTACCTACATCCCTAATTCTGGATATACAGGCACAGATAGTTTTATTTACACAGTATGTGATAATGGCTCTCCAGTCGCTGCTTGTGACCAAGCCACTGTGTACATTACCATCTCGCCCATCACACCTCCTAACATCACTAATTGTAATGTAACCGATGAAACCATCGAATGCAATGGAACAGATAATGAAACTATAGCCAACACCTGGAACGCTAGTAATATTGAAGAGTTAGAATCCTGCGCTTCTGACACTTGTAATACAGATTTTACTGGTCAAATAACTTCAAATTATGATTTTAATAATTTAGTAAGTTCTTGCGGACTAGGCGGTACTATAGAAGTTACATACACTATTACAGGTGATAATGGAGATACAACAACTCTTACTGCAACTCTTACCCTGCATGATTCTACACCTCCAGACCTAACAAGCTGTACAATTCCTGATTTAACCTTAGAGTGCTCTACAACTAATATTGAAGAAATTGCTAACCAATGGAATAGTGATAATATTGCACTACTGGAAACTTGTGCTGCTGATAATTGTAATGCGAGTGCAACTGTATTAGTAACTTCGGATTATGACTTTAACAATAGTACAGATGGTATCCTGGTAGTAGAATACACTATCACAGATGATTGTAATAATGCAACTACAGCACAAGCTAAAATAACATTCGAAAACAATTCAGTAATCGCAAATGATACGACATTATGTGCTCTGGATGAAACAGAATCGCAAATTTTTGATTTGTTTGATCTATTAGAAGGAGAGTACAGTACTGGTGGAACCTGGGAAGTTATATCAGGGAATACATCTATAGTTGATGATCATTTTTTTGATCCTCTAAGCATAGAATTATTTGGCGAAGATGCCTCTGAGGAGATAGCATTTAGTTACACAGAAAACAACCTGGCTTGCCCAATATATCTCGAAACAACAATAGAAGTACATAATAGATGTGCAGTATTCTCTTGTGGAGAAGATACTATCAAAATTTCAAAGGTAATTACACCAAATGGAGATCCATACAATGAATATTTTGCAGTGAATGGTGTAGAAAATTGCGGTTACGTTGTAGATGTTAAAATCATTAATCGTTGGGGGGCGATTATATACAAATCAAGTGATTATCAAAATGATTGGAATGGCACAGCACATCAATCATCTTTAGGGTCAGCAAACCAAGTACCTAGTGGCACATATTATTGTATCGTAACGATCAACAACAGTGGTTTAAAACCCATTAGTACCCCATTATATATTGGAACAAAATAAAAAAACAACTAATGGGCATTACAAAAAACAAAATAACAGTACTACTAATACTTTACATTAACATTATTGGATATGCGCAACAATTGCCGCAGTTCACGCAATATATGTTTAATACCATATCTATAAACCCAGCCTATGCAGGTAGCAGAGAAGCATTAAGTATTGTAGGCTTACACAGAAGTCAATGGACAGGAATACAAGGCGGTCCTCAAACTCAGACATTATCTGCTCATTCTCCATTACGAAACGAAAAAGTAGGAGTTGGATTATCTGTAATACGAGATACCCCTGGTTTTGAAAACTACTTATATATTTATGGTGATTTCTCGTATTCTATTAATATTACAGATAATTCGAAATTAGCTTTTGGGTTTAAAGCCGGAGTTAGTAATTACAATCTAGATCGGGATTTTTTAAATGATCCCGAAGTATCGCAAGATCCTTTCTTTGGAAATTACGCTAACCGTTGGAATCCCAATATTGGTGCCGGGCTATATCTGCACTCGGACAGATGGTATCTTGGGTTATCATCACCAAGAATATTAAATACCGATAATAATAGTACCGCTGAAACATCCACGGTAGAATATGTAGCCCTAGAACGCGTTAGTTATTATCTTACAGGAGGATATGTGTTTGACATAGGTACAAACACAAAATTAAAACCATCAGCTCTTCTTAAAGCAACTAATGGCGCGCCAATTTCTGTTGATCTAAATGCCAATTTTCTATTCTATGAAAAATTTTGGCTCGGAGGCTCGTATAGGTATAATGAGCATACTGCTTCAATAGGAGCCTTAGCAGATTTTCAAGTAACAAAACAAATTAGAGTTGGCTATGCCTATGAACATTTTATTTCAGACATACGCCCTTATATTGGTGGCACTCATGAAATTTTACTGATGTACGAATTATTTAATGAAAAGCGTGTCAGGTCTCCCAGGTACTTTTAATAGCATACGTATGAAAAATAGAATATTTCTAATTTTAGCACTCCTGTTTAGCACCTTTATTCATGCGCAAAAAATAAAGGTAGCAGATAAATATTTTAGAGATTTCGCATACTTAAAAGCTATTGAATTATACAAAGAAGCATTAAAAAGAGAAGATAGCAGCGAACATGTTCTATCTAGAATAGGAGATTGCTATTATAACAATTCTAACTCAGAACAAGCTTATTTTTGGTATAACAAAGCAGTTAACAAATACAAAAAAATACATCCTCAATACATCTATAAATACATACAGACCTTACGAAGTTTAGGCAAATATGATGAAGCTAATAAATGGCTTAAAAAATTTAAAGCACTTCAACAAAATGGCAAACACACCAAAGATTTTGAAAGCATAAGTCTTGAAAAATTTCAAGAATTATCTACTCCAAAAGATATTCATGTTCGCGTAATAAACCTAAACTCTAATAGCAAATACTCTGATTTTGGTGGGTTTGAACAAAATGGAAATTTATATTTTTCATCCTCTAGAGCAGATAATAATGCCAAAGGCAAAAAGAAAATTTATAAATGGAATGGAGAACCTTATTTAAACATTTATCAATCTACAATTGATCGAATTGATTCAACCATTGTAGTAAACAACATTGCTCCTATTTCTTCAGACGCAGTAAATTTAAAGAATGAACACGAAGGCACATTAACAATCACTAATGATGGTAAAACACTCTTTTTTACCAGAAACAACATTAATAAAAGAAAAAGAACATCTTATGATAAAGAAGGTAATTCTAATCTAAAATTATATAGAGCCAAGCTTAAAGGCAATCAATGGACAGCTATTGAAGAATTACCATTTAATGACAAAACTTTTTCTACAGGACATCCAGCGTTAAGTCCTGATGAAAAGACCTTGTATTTTGTGTCAGACAGAGAAGGAGGATATGGACAATCAGATATATACAAAGTAGCTATAAACGATGATGGTTCTTTTGGAGCTGTAAAAAATTTAGGAGATAAAATCAATACCGAAGGCCGGGAAGTTTTTCCTTTTGTAGCAAAAGACTCTACATTATATTTTTCATCAGACAGCCATATAAATCTTGGTTTTTTAGACATTTACAAATCTAATATACTTAAAAAAAGAGCCGATGAAGAGGTCGAAATTAAAAACCTGGGAGCCCCATACAATAGTGGTTATGATGATTTTGCTTTCTTTTTAAATACAGATAGTGATTCTGGGTATTTTTCTTCTAACAGAATTGGAGGTAAGGGTAGCGATGACATCTATATATTTGACAAATATGAATGTAAGCAAGTTTTAACCGGGGTAACATACGACAAACTCACCTTAAAACCACTTGCAGAAGTTACCGTTAAAATCATTGATGAAACAGGTAAAATTATTAACACTACCCTATCTGATAATAACGGCAACTACATTTTTGAAGAGATATCATGCGGAAAAACATATTCTATTCTTGCTACCAAAGCAAATTACAGACCAGATTCTAAACAATTTTCTACAACTACAACTAATAGAAGTAAGATCAAATTAGATCTATACCTAACTCCCCTAATCATAAAAAAAGAAATTGTAGTAAATCCTATTTTCTTTGATTTTGACAAATATGATATTCGTGCAGACGCAGCATATGAATTAGAAAATATTGTTAATGTGATGCGAGAAAACCCAAAAATGATTATAAAAATTGAATCTCATACAGATAACCGTGGTAGTGCCAAGTATAATATGAAACTTTCTCACAAACGAGCTAATGCTACTAGAGATTATATTTTATCAAGAGGGATTGCCGAAGATAGAATCCTAAGTGCTATAGGCTATGGTGAATCACAATTATTAAACAAGTGTGGTATAGATAACAAACCTCCTTGTACAGAAAAAGATCATGATGAAAACAGACGTTCTGCTTTTTTGATACTCAATGACTATGAATAATTGAAGTCATTAAGAAGGTTATCTTTTAATAAAAATATTAGTACAGTACATCACACCATCTTCATTTTGTTCTATAGAAATATCAAAATCCGTAAAATCACCTTCTATAGTAGTTCTATGACTATCACTTTTTATCCATGCATTAACAATAGATTCTGCCGAAGAATAGCCGTATCCAACGTTTTCGGCTACTTTACTTGCTCCTGCATTCGCAACAAGATATGATTTACGCTCATAAAAATAATCGTGAGATATATTATTTTGCTTAATCATGTAATCGGTATGACTATAGGCTTGTGATTTTATAATATCTAGAGATTTAAGAGTATTTAAATTCTTAGAAACCCTATAGCTATTTATAAGATCTAAAATTTCAATTTCTATTGATTTTACTTCAGGAACAGTAAATTCCTTGTTAGAAGAGTCTAAATTATCTTCAACATTTTCTGCAGAACAGGAATATAACAACATTGCCATACAAGCAATATAGATTACTTTAATAGGTGATTTCATAATTTGGGGGCGTAGGTTTGGGGCTACTTGCACAAACTACAAAATAAAAGAAAACAAACTAGGTCAAAAATGTTAAAATCGACGAAAAACACCCTTTAAACGAGTTATATTGCAAATAATCGATAAAATACACATTTTTAGTACTTTAACACTTGTTTTCAATCATTAAATCAAAGAAAGCAAAAATCTACTTATTTATGATAGACTTACAACTTTGCTCTACTTAATTTGAGGCTGAATTTAATAATGATTTTGCATGGGTTAATGCCGAATCAGAAATGTTTTTGCCACCAATCATTTCGGCAATTTCTTTAATTCGTTCTTCCTCGCTTAGCAATTTAAGCTGAGTAATAGTAGTATTTTGTATATCTTCTTTATATACTTTATAATGGTTTTGACCATTAGCAGCGATCTGTGGCAAGTGTGTAATACTAAAAACTTGTAGGTTCTTACTCATATTCATCATTAAATCTGCCATTTTATGAGCAACTTCACCCGATACACCTGTATCTATTTCATCAAAAATAATTGTAGGTAGCTGTGTGTATCTAGACAAAATAGATTTAATCGCAATCATAATTCTTGATAACTCTCCTCCTGAAGCCACTTTTTTAAGTTGCCCAAAAGCTCCTCCTTTATTGGCAGAGAACAGAAATGTTAGCACTTCTTTTCCGTTAGACAAATACTTTTCCTGTAGTTCTAAAGAGGCTTGAAATGCTGCATTTGGCATTCCCAGTGCTTTAAGAATATCTTCTAACTCCTTTATAAGTAAAGGAAGTGCCTTATTTCGTTTCTTATGAATCTTTTCTGCAACTTTATCTAATTGAGACTGAATAGTAACTATTTCTTTTTTAAGTCTCTCTATATCTTCTGACAGCGATTCTGTTTTAGAAACTTTTTCTCGTAATGTATCCGTTATTACGATCAATTCTTTTATATCTGATACCGCATGTTTTACTTGTAGATTGTGTAATAATTGCAAACGCTGGCTAACTTGCTCTAATCGCTCAGGGTCTGCTTCCAGTTTTTCTAATTCATCAAGTAAAGAGCTACTTATATCATCTAACTCTATATATACACTCTGAATTCTTTGAGAAAGTTCTTGCAAAGGTCCAGAATACGATTCTATTTTAGAGATATTATTTTTGATTGTATTTAATTGATCAGATACCCCAACTTCTTCTGAAGACATTACAGCAACAGATCCTGATAATCGTTCCTGAATTTCTTCTATATTATTAAGTTGATCGTATTGTTCTTCTAATTCTTGTAGTTCACCTGGCTTAAGCTTTGCTTCTTCTAATTCATTTAAAAGAAAAGCATTGTAATCATATTCTTTTGTAAAATTTTCTTGATCAGCTATAAGAGCACCTACTTCTTTTTCTTTTTGTTTTAAAAGCTCTAAACCTCTTTTGTAAGATTTTATTTCACGATCTGCATCAGCCAATGCATCTAATACCTCAAACTGAAAATCATTTGTAGTTACCTCTAATGTTTGATGTTGACTATGGATATCTATTAATCTACTTCCTAGAGACACCAATGATTGTAAAGTGACAGGCGTATCATTTATAAAAGCTCTGGATTTTCCCGATGGCAAAATCTCTCGTCTAATTATAGTTTGATCTTCATAATCAAGCGCTTCTTCTTCAAAAAAAGAAGTAAGCCCATATTTTTTCACATCAAAAACTCCCTCTATTACACATTTTTGAGTATTATCTTTAACACTACTTAGATCTGCTCTTTTTCCTAATAACAATCCCAAAGCACCAAGCAATAAAGATTTACCCGCTCCAGTTTCTCCTGTAATCGTTATTAAACCAGAATCAAAAGCTACTTGTAGCTCTTCTATTAAGGCGAAGTTTTTTATAGAAAGACCTCTTAGCAAAGGATAGAAAAATTTTTGTTGTTTTTAAAAAAGTAAAGATACCATTTACAATAATTAAAAATAAAGCATTTTTTAAAACTTTATAGTTTTCCAGTTTTCTGAATATGTAGGTCCTACTTTATTAAGTATTTCAACGGTTTCTGCAATATTAACTGAAGGTCCTCCAGAAAGAACACTTGAAATCTCATCTGCTTTGGCATCAAAAAACACTCTCATTATATAAGAATTAGGTCTGGTATTATGCATTTCCTCAAGCGACTTCATAGATTCAGTAATTGTTTCTTTCCCTTGTTTCACATTATTATACATAACATCTAACCCCTCTCTATGATAGGCATACATCGTTTTTCTATACCCTTCATATGTTCCCGAAAGAAGATCATCATTAAGTCTAAATCTATTAGGGTTTTGTTCTCTGGCCCAACCAAGTGTATTACTCCCTTGAGCATTACTAACAATATTTTTAGCTTCCTGATAATAGCTGGTTCCACTATTTAGCTCAAAAGTATCTGCATCTATACCTAAAATGGTATACAAATAAAATGCAACTACAGAGATTAAATTTGACTCAAAGCTATTTGGATTATAATTTAAAGGTTGAAATTCTAAGTAGTTAAAATTAAACTGCTTATCATTTATATTAAAGATTGTAGTATTATAACTAGATCCGTATACCGGACGGGATGCCTGCACTTGTACAGTAGCCGAAAAAAAGTCATTATCGTAACTGCTTATAGTAATAAAAAAACTACAATTGATTCTTTCTTCTGTTCGATAATCTATAGAAGTCCACTTCGAATTATTAATAAATTCGGTTAATGCACGCTCTAAGGTTTTAAAGACTTGTAAATTAGGATTACCCGTTTGCTCTGCATTAACAACCACAGTAGCATTAAACTCCTGAGCATTAACCCCTAAGCTAACTACAAATACGATAACAAGTAACAACCTATTCATTGTTCAATGTATTAATTTCATTAAATATATCTTGTGCAACTTCTGACTTTGTCTTTAAGTCAAACGCTTTAATCTCCAATTTATGATTAATCAATGTTACTTTATTCGTTTGCCCTTTAAAACCAGCTCCTTTATCATTAAGAGAGTTAAGAACAATTAAATCTAAGTTCTTATTCTTTAATTTATTCTTCGCATTCTCCTCTTCATTTTCTGTTTCTAAAGCGAACCCAACGAGAAATTGGCTTTTCTTCTCTGCTCCCATCCATTTAAGGATATCGGTTGTTCGCTCTAATTTAATAGAAAATTCTGTATCTGCCTTTTTTATTTTTTGATCTGATATTGCCTTTGGTCTATAATCTGCAACTGCTGCAGATGCAATTGCAATATCACAATCATTATACACAGAAACTACAGCTTCATACATATCTTTGGCACTAACTACATTAATCACACGAATAAGACCATGGTTAATTTTAAGAGCAGAAGGTCCTAAAACAAGAGTTACTTGTGCTCCTAAATTAGCAGCGGTTTTAGCAAGTTCAATCCCCATTCTGCCACTAGAGTGATTACCTATAAATCTTACCGGATCAATTGCTTCATATGTAGGGCCTGCCGTGATCAGAACCTGCTTATCTTTTAAAGGAAGTTTATCTAAAATATCTTTTTCTACAAATTCAATAATAGTAGAAGGTTCTGCCATACGTCCCTGACCGATCAAACCACTTGCCAATTCTCCTGATTCTGCAGGGATCATGGTATTACCAAACTCTTGTAATTTTTTAAATGTTTGATGCGTAGAAGGATGATTATACATATCCAAATCCATCGCTGGAGCAAAATAAACAGGGCATTTTGCAGATAGATAGGTTGCCAACAGCAAGTTATCACTATTACCTGTTGCCATTTTGGATAATGTATTAGCAGTAGCTGGTGCTATGATCATAAAATCTGCCCATAATCCCAAATCTACATGATTATTCCAAATTGCATTTTCATCTTCATCATCGAAAAAAGAGAAATGAACTGGATTTTTTGATAGTGTAGACAATGTAAGCGGGGTTACAAAATCCTTAGCAGCAGGGGTCATTATTACTTTTACCTCTGCTCCTGATTTAATAAATAAGCGCACTAAGCTTGCTGTCTTATAAGCAGCAATACCAGCGGTGACACCAATTAAAATCTTTTTACCGCTTATTATAGACATAAATTTATAGAGACCCTGAGTCTACTTTTGTATTTCTGTGATAAATCTTACCTTCTAACCATTCTTGTACTGCCAAAGCATGTGGTTTTGGTAATCTTTCATAGAATTTAGAAACTTCTATTTGTTCTTTATTTTCAAAAATCTCTTCTAAACTATCATTATAAGTAGCAAACTCATCTAATTTTTCAAGAAGCTCTTTCTTGATATCGGTATTGATTTGAGTTGCTCTTTTTGATATTATCGAAATTGCCTCATAGATATTATCTGTTGGCTGATCGATACGATTTTTATCAATAGTAGTTGTATTTACCGGCGCATTACTTTTTTTCAAATCCATCTTCTACTTTATTTTCTATTTATATTCTTCTAATCTTGTCTTTATATCTTCTCCTAATTCTTCTGCTTTTTCTAGATACTCTCCTTCTGTTTTATAATATTTTTTATAACTATTATAATACCCTTGGGCAATTTCTAAACGCTCTCTTACCAAACTTTCATAACTACCTATTGCTAAAAGATATTCTGATTCTAATTTGTAATATAATACTTTTTCTCTATAAGGAGATCCTGGATGATCTATGAGGAAATTATCAAAAGCGGAAATAGCAACTTTATAATTCTCTCTATGATGATATTGTTTAGCTACTTCATAAGTCTTTCTTTCTTTCTTTTCTCTAAGTTCTGCAACTAACTTATTTGCTTCTTTTAGATTCTCACTTTCTGGATATGAATTAATATATGCCTGAAGTTTTTCGAGTGCTTTATCTGTATCTTCCTGATCCAGACTATATCTTGGAGACAAATCATAATAGCTTTTAGCTCCTTTATAAAATGCTTCTTCTCTTTTTTGACTCTTTGGGTAAGATTTAGCAAATCTTTCAAATTGGTATCCTGCAAGATAATAATCTTCTAACTGATAATAAGTATCTGCGTAATAGAACATTACTCTTTCTGCTTGTGGCTTTCCTCTATATTGAGGTACAATCTGTTCAAAAAGCTTTAAGGCCTTTTTGTACTTCCCTTCTTTGTACAAGTTTTCTGCAGCTTTATATTTAGCAGCTAAATCTTCGCCTCTTACTACCTTTTGGTATTCACTACAAGATCCTAAAAATAACACGCAAACAAGTAAATACAATAATCTCTTCATATCTTAAAAAAACATCTGGCAAAAGTATATATTTCTGCCGTATTACAAAAACTTTAATTCATCTATTCACCTGCTACTCTCTATTGTTTCTAGAATTAAGCTGGTAGAATTGGCTAATAAACATTTCTGTCTATATCATTTTATTGATTTTAGCTCATTTCAATAACTATATAATTAATGGTATGTTGCAGGATTAATAGTATTTAACACTATAAAATAGTTTTACAAAATTAAGTAGAACTATGCGGTAAGGTCTTATCCAGATTATCATGATCCAGAATTGTATAGCCTTCTTCATCATAATAAAATGCTGGAATAAAACTTTGATCTTGTTTTAAATTCTTCAATACATAAGAATGAACCTGATGAACTTCCTGCGCAAAAGATTCATCATAATAACTAGCTAATATTAAAATTTCTCCGTTTAATTTTTGCAACTGCTCTTTACTAAATTCTTTTAACGGGCTCAATTCATCAATAGGATGCACAATAGTCCAGGTTGTAGGCAAGTATGTAATCGAATTTCTTTCCAGCTTTAGGCTGTAAAAATTATTGATGTATTTTTTGCCTTTACTTTCCTGAGACAAAGAGAGTGTAGCTTCAATTTTAGGCCGAATCATTACATTAGCACTTCTACTCATTAACCTAAACATAATACAATCTACTCCATTATGTTTTCTAAATACCATACTGCTACTAAACCTAATATTTGCTCTTGGCCTAGAAAACCTACCATATAACAACCCTGTGATAAATGAAAAACTTAACAACCCTATAAGAGCTTCAAAAGAAGAAATAATACCAAAAACAAGCCCTTTTGGTGCCATCGCTCCATATCCTACAGTTGTAATAGTTTGAGCCGAAAAAAAGAAGGCATTAAGAAAATCTTTTAAAACGCTCCCTGTAGATTCTGTAATATTTGATATCCCTAAAAACGTATAGATCATAGCAAATAACGCATTGATCAAAGTATACCCCAATACGACCCATAGGAAAAATTTGGTCCAACTAATACTAATCAGGTAGTTATAGCTCTCTGACAAAGAGCTTGGTCTATTGATATGTTTTATATTAAAAGAGCCATCTGGATTGATAAATCGTTTAGCGTATTTATTAGAGGACTTACCTATACCAGGATCTTTTATTTTTTTAGCCATCACTTCATTTTTGAAAATGATTAATCTTCAACAAACTCTTCTATTTTTTTTGCTAAACCTTCTGAAACGGGTATTAGTGGTAAACGAAGATTGTCTTCGCACACCCCTTTTACTTTCAGGATATTTTTTATTCCGGCAGGATTTCCTTCTTCAAAGGCATAATCTATTGCTGGTAATAATGTATATAGTTTTTCAAATGCTTTTTTTGTTTCTCCTGATAACCCTAATCGTATCATTTCTGAAAATGATGCCGGAAACCCTTGACCAACTACACTTATCACTCCGTCTCCGCCTGCTACCACAGCCGGCAATGCTAATGCATCATCGCCAGAAATCACAAGGAAATCAGAAGGTCTATTTTTGATAATTTGTAAAACCTGAGTAAAGTCTCCCACTGCTTCTTTAATTCCGATTATTTTATCTAATTGAGCAAGGCGTAAAGTTGTTTCTGCTGTCATATTAGTTGCTGTTCTAGATGGAACATTATACAATATAACAGGTAAAGTAGCACTATCATTTATGGCTTTATAATGTCTATAAATGCCTTCTTGACTAGGTCTATTATACATAGGAACGACAGAGAGAATAGCATCAAAATCAGATGAGTTGATTTCTTTAATCTCATCAACAACTGCCGATGTATTATTTCCTCCTACTCCAATTACCAAAGGAAGTCTTTTATTATTTACCTCTACTATATGTGCTGTTAAATTCTTCTTTTCTTCTTTAGAGAGCGTAGCTGACTCTGCAGTAGTTCCTAATACAACCAAATATTCTACGTTCCCTTCTATACAAAAATTAACTAATGATGTAACACCATCATAATCTATCGATCCATCTTTATTAAAAGGAGTAGCTAATGCTATACCTGTTCCTCTTAGAAAATCATTCATACTATATAATCTGTAAAATTTTTAAATATTTCTTAAGCTCTGATATAAAAAGATTGGTGTCATTTGTGGTTGATCCAATAATCAAATCGTTAATTCGATTATCTACTTCTGCAAAACCAACTTTAAACTTAGCTTTAGAAGCTGCTGCTACATAGTTTAGCTCTACAGAATTTTTTTCATAAAAATTGATCAAAACATCAAAATCTTTATCTACAAAATCTTGTAAAGACTTACTTTTTATTGCACCGTTTACCCCAAAACTCTTATCATTATAATAAGCCGCATCTTTATCATCTATAATTTCTTTCTGATCTTCTTTATAGCCTATCACTTTTAGTTCTTCAGATTTCACTCCTAATTCATTAGCAAGTTTCAATAATGAAACGATATTAATCGATTGAGTTGCATCAATAAGAACTGCAAGGGTTTTTAAATTAGAAATGTTTTGAGATCTGGTTTCTCTTTCTTTGAGATATGCTTCAGCACTTTTCTTTATTGCATTTCTTTTAAGACCTTTTAAAATCATTTATTAAAAAAATTAATAAGCCACAAATGTAGCCATTTTACAAATTAAAATCATCTGGTATACTTCGAGAAAAAACAAAAACTTCCCAATTAACACAACTTAGTGATTTTTGTTAAATCTATAAATATTTATCTTCTAAACGTTCCTTTTTAACAAGTTTTGTTTCCACAAAAAAAATAGTAAAAAAGTATAACCCTGCAATTTCTACAATATTAATCATTGTAGTAAATAACCTACTGTAATAATACAATTCATTTATTGCAAGAAACGCATCTACAAATAAGGTACAGCACGAAGCTATAAAAAGATAAATTGATTTCTCGTATCGATTAGCAACATAAATAAAAAAACAAACTGTAACAAATAAAAGAAGACTTACTATGATCAATATTACTGATTCTATAGAATTTATAATTTTGGGCAAAACCAATCTGGTAATAGAAAAAATAAGATACCCTATCAAAAACACACTAACTATAACCTGAAGAGATATTAATTTATTTAGTTTTATTTCCTGTATCGATATGAAATTCTTTAACAAAAGCAAACACAAAGTATAGAATAAAGCAATTAGTATTGCAATAATTGAAAAATACTTCGCAAAGTCTAAATACACAAAAACATCGGTTGCTGCAATTACAAGCATACTTAAAGGAAATAGAAGACTGGTTTTTTTCACAAACCTTTGATACAAAACTATTAATGATAAAGAAACAATTGGTTTAACATATACCAACACCCATTTATCAAAAAAGATAGCTACACATATAACGATCAAAAAAGCAAAATAGGTTAATAGATATGTAATATTTATTGTTTTCAAGGAATTTTTTAGAAGATTACAAGATTCATATAAAGTAATTAATTTAGATAATATGTATTTCTGTGTTCAACAGTTAGCGTTTCGTTATTTAAAATCAAAACCCTTCGAACTCTTCAGATTTAAGAACTAACGATTTAGTTATCATATAGTTTACCAAAAAAAGAAGAGCAATCGGGCTGCATATTAGCATAAGAACATTAAGCTCTTTAGATCGTAGATAAAATCTATCGATTAAAAACATAAAGTCACTAAATGCAAAATTTAACATAGATAAAAAAAACCATAAAGATTTTTCTGATCGTATGTTTATATAATGCATTGCTCCTACAATTAGTAAAACATAAATTAGTAACAAATAAAGAAACCCCAATACTCGCATTTCTTCCATAGGGTCTTTAAGCTCCAGGTAAGCCATAAAAAATATAATGGTAAACAAAGAACTGCCTAATACCAATGTAAAAACATCTCTGCTATTATATACGAATGACTTATGATTATAATACAAGAAATAAAATAACAGGATATAGACCACAATATGCGCCTCTATCTGAAATTTCACAACATCATCAATAGCATAAAATACACCTAACTCTTTTATAAAAAAAATCAAAAGAACAATAACTTTAAACGTTCTTATTCGTTTAGAATTTACAAAATAAAGTGTGGCTATCAATACAACAAGAATCAAACTAGTGTATGTGTTTAAAAAATCATTTTGAAACACACATCCTAATACTTGTATAATAATTAAAAAAGAAATTAAAAGCTTTAGTAGTTTTCCTCCATTCATTAATTTTAATTTGCATCCCGAAAAAAATCAATATAATTCTCTATAGGACACTTTGTTACACAATCATAAAATTTTCCCCTTACACAAGATACTAAATTTTGAGACAACTCAAAACAGTCATAGAAAATGCTCTATTACAATTTATTTAATTTTAAAGAAGTCGAACTAGATATCTTAAACTGTACAAGAAAAAAAACAGCCAATAATTGGTAAATAGAATTAATAATTTCAAATTCAATTGAAGACACATAAAACTTGTTTAATGCAAAACAAGCATCACTAATCACAAAATTTAACACCGCAATCAAAAACCATAACGACTTGGTTGACCTAACATTTACGTAATGAAAAACGGCTCCTATAAACAACACATATAAAATTAGTAAATATACTAACCCATAGTGCTTAATATCCCCCATCCCTACATGTATTGCATCATAAATTTCATAAACAATAAGAGACCATACCACAAAGAAAATTGACACATAAGCGATATCTGTACCATCATAATCTATAGGTTTATGATTCTTATATAAGAAATAGAACAACAACAAATAACAAACACCATAACTTAACAATACATATATAAAACTATGCTGAAAATCTGTAAGCAGAAATATATCTCCCAGAAAACAAAGTAATAAAACCAGTAAAAACGGAATACTTATACGCTTTGTATTAAACCAATACAACATAAAAAACAAAGGCACAGTGGTTGGCTTTATATACAACTCTAAGTCGGGCCAGTTCATAGCAGTACTCAATACACAAAGCCCCCCCGTAATGAGCAATAACACCTTAATAAGAGTTCTTATTTTCATGCTATTTTACTAAGAAATTCGTCTTCACTAATAATAGGAATTTCTAGTGCTTTTGCTTTTTCTAACTTACTGGGTCCCATATTAGCACCTGCAACAATAAAAGAAGTTTTAGAAGAAATAGAACTAGATATTTTACCTCCATTATCTTCTATCATTTTTTTAAGTTCATTACGTGAAACTTTTTCAAAAACCCCTGACACCACAAATGTTTGTCCTTGTAGAGTATCTGTTTGATTTGCTAGTTTTTCTGCAGAAATTTCTAACTGAACTCCGTATTGTTTTAACCTGTTAATTAAATTTTTATTTTCCTCTGAAGCAAAAAACTCTACAACACTTTGAGCTATCTTTATTCCTATCTCATCTACATTTACCAGTTCTTCTTCTGAAGCTTCGATAATAGCATCAATAAACTTATAATGTTTTGCGAGTTTCTTTGCTACGGTTTCTCCCACATATCGAATTCCCAATGCAAATAAAACACGTTCAAAAGGGATTTCTTTAGATTTTTCTATTCCGGCAATAAGGTTTTCTGCACTTTTTTCTGCCATCCTTTCTAAAGGAACAACTTGCTCTTTTTTTAATTCATAAAGGTCTGCATAGTTTACAATCAGGTTTTCATTAACCAACAGTGCTACGGTCTCTCCTCCCAGCCCATCGATATCCATCGCTTTACGAGAAATATAATGCTGTATACGTCCAATTATCTGAGGCGGACACCCTTGGTAATTAGGGCAATAATGCTGAGCCTCTCCTTCTTTACGTATAAGATCGGTATGACATTCTGGGCACTGTGTTATATATACTGTTGGTTGCGAATTGTTGTCTCTTTTTTGAAAATCGACTGCTATTATTTTTGGAATAATCTCCCCTCCTTTTTCAACAAAAACCGTATCTCCAACACGTATATCCAATTTCTCAATCTGGTCGGCATTATGCAAAGAAGCTCTTTTTACTGTAGTTCCTGCAAGCAATACGGGTTCGAGGTTAGCTACCGGCGTAATTGCCCCCGTTCTACCTACCTGATATGTAATTTCATGAAGGGTTGTAAAAACCTGCTCGGCTTTAAATTTATAAGCCATAGCCCATCGAGGAGCTTTGGCTGTAAACCCCAGTTCTTCTTGTTGCTGAAGATCATTTACCTTAATCACCACTCCATCTGTTTCATATGGTAAATTATGACGATGCTCATCCCAGTATGTTACAAAATCTAATACCTCATCGATCGAATGTACCAATTTGGATTCTACAGGAACCTTAAATCCCCATTCTCTAGCCTTTTCTAAACTTTCAAATTGAGTTACAATTCCTAACCTATTCCCTATAATACTATATAACAAACAATCTAGTGGTCGCTTAGCTGTTTCGCTACTATCCTGTAATTTTAAACTACCAGAAGCTGTATTTCGAGGATTAGCATAAGGGTCTTCTCCTGCTGCTATTCGTTCTTCATTCATTTTTGCAAAACCTTCATAAGGCAAAATAATCTCTCCCCGAATATCAAATTTTGGAGGAAAACCATCTTTCAGTTTTAGGGGTACAGAGTTAATAGTTTTTACATTTGTCGTAACATTATCTCCCTGAATACCATCTCCTCTGGTTACCGCCTTTACCAACACTCCATCTTCATAAGTAAGACTTATAGATGCTCCATCATACTTAAGTTCGCAGGTATAACTAACCTCACCATCAACCAACTTTTTAATACGTTTTTCCCAATCTAATAAATCTTCCTTTGAATATGAATTATCCAGAGAATACATTCGATGCTCATGAACTACCGTTTCAAAATTCTTGGTTACTTCGCCCCCAACCCTAAGTGTTGGAGAATTAGGATCGTAATACTCTGGGTGTTTTTCTTCTAATTCCTGTAGTGTTTTGAGCTTCATATCAAACTCATAATCACTTATTACAGCAGCATCCAGTACGTAGTAGTTATAATTATGCTGCCTTAGTTCTTCCCTTAATTGATTGATGTGTTGTTCTGTATTCATTGGTACTTATATGTCTTGTTTTTTAATGGTCAGACAGAATACCCACCGTATCGGCAGGTTTAATGATTAAGACAATTATTCTTTATTGTTTTTTAATGTTGTTATAAATGGTTTCGTTTTCATTTAGCTTTTATGAATATCATGTTCTCTCTGGTTTTAACCATTTTGGCACTTGTATCGGCTTAAAGGCCCTCATTTTCCCTAATAACCTATCTATATCATCATCAACAAGGAGCAACTCATAATTTTCCATTTTTAAAAACCCTCTTCGCACCATGTTTTCTAACAAAGCTAACAGGTCATTATAAAACCCTCCGGTATTTAAAAGTCCAATTGGTTTTTGGTGCAAACCTAACTGAGACCATGTTATAATTTCAAACAATTCTTCTAATGTCCCAAACCCTCCCGGTAATGTAATAAAACCATCACTAAGCTCTTGCATTTTCATCTTTCGCTCGTGCATATTAACCGTAGTAATTAGTTTATATAATCCCTGATGTACTACTTCTTTCCGCTTTAAAAATTCTGGAATCACTCCTATCACTTTTCCTTTTTGCTGCATCACTCCCTGGGCAACCTTCCCCATTATCCCAATTTTTGCAGCACCATACACCAGAGTAATTTTTTGTTCTGCTAGTTTTTCTCCTAATAATAATGCCTCGGCAATAACCCTGGTATCATTCCCCTCACTGCTTCCACAAAATACACAAATTGAATTCAGACTGTTCATAGTAATAGATTTTAATTTAAACGAGCTCTTATCATACGTTCATTACCATATATATCCTTACGTACTTCTACAGATTTAAATCCTTTGCTCTCGATCATACTCTTGGTTTCTATACCCAGGTATTGATTAATTTCAAAATATAAACTACCATTTTCTCTCAATTTTCTCTTAGCCAGATCTGTAATCTTCTTATAAAAGAGTAAAGGCTCATCATCAGAAACAAACAAAGCCTGCTGTGGTTCATTATCAAGCACATTAGATTTCATTTCTTTTTTCTCTAGCTCTCGTACATAAGGCGGGTTAGAAACTATGATATCAAAATCTCTAAATAGATCTTCGATTTCCAGAACATCTGTTTTAATAAATGTGACATCTACCTGGTTTTTCCTGGTATTTTCTTTGGCCACCTGTATGGCTTTTTCTGATATGTCTATCGCATATACTTTGGCTTCAGGTATTTTTTTTGCTAAAGAAATAGCTATACAACCACTTCCTGTACCAACATCTAGTATTGTTATTGATTGTTTCTCCTTTTTTTGATCTTTCAAAATCCAATCTACCAACTCTTCGGTTTCTGGTCTCGGAATCAATACATGTTCATTAACCATAAATGGTATTCCAAAAAAATAGGTCTCACCAATTATGTATTGAATAGGTTCTTGTTTTTCGAGTCGTTTTATAGCGTTATCAAAATTCGCTTTTTCACTAACAGTGAGTATTTTATCAAGACACATAGCAACATCTACTCTTTTAAGTCCTAAAATCTCTTCGGAAAGCATATAAAAAAAAGACAATATTTCTTCAGAATCATAGATCCCGGATAAAGAATTTGTAAAACTAACTCTAAGGTCTTTTATCTTCAATTTGAAGTTTATTTTTAGATTATAGATCTTTTATCATCCATGCTTGGCAACTATAATGCCCGGTATCTCCAATCGGCTCTTCCAAAGGGATAAAGCCTACTTTTTTGTATAATTTCCTGGCAGACTCCATATAAGGCATTGTTTCCAAATAACATTTGGCATACCCTTGTTCTTTCGCAAAATCGAGACATTTATTTATCATGGCATACCCAACTCCTTTGCCTCTCGCCTGTGGTAAGAAATACATTTTTTGCAACTCGCAAATATCTTTAATAACTTCTCCCTCTAATGGAGCAATACCTGCCCCGCCAATGATTCTCCCCTCTTCTTCGACTACGTAATACTTCATTCTTGAATAGTTATAAGTTTCATACATACTATCCAAAGACTTATCCTCATAAGCAGTACCTACCTTAGGCACTCCCATTTCTATTAAGACTTCTCGTATTACCGAGGCAATTACTTTATTATCTTTTGACTGTATTGCTCGTATTTTTATATCATTCATTATTTTTAAAATACTATTTTTGTGGTATCACCAAGAAGATTCTTCTAATCTTCATTTAACTAAAAAATTAGCTTCTTAAAAGGTATTGAAATATACGTTAAATCTAACAAGGAATCAATGAATAAGTTTCTATTATTATCAACATTACTTATAGGCATTACCAGTTGTTCTATTTCTAAAAAACCAGAATTTAAATATATCGATAATATCGAGGTTAAAAATGTCAGTATGCGCAATATAACACTTAAAGCAGATGCCATTTTTAATAATCCAAATCACATAAAAGGAAAGCTTTCTATAGACAGCATACACATTTTTGTTGATAACATAGATGTCGGAGCACTCTCTTCTCAAGAGTTCGATGTTCCTTCAAAAAATGAATTCACCATTCCGCTCGAAGGAACTTTTTCACTTTCTAAAGTCTATAAAAAAAATAAAAGCAACATACTTGACAGTGTACTAAAAGTAATTCAAAGTGATTCGCTTGACATACAATATAAAGGCGTAATTCGATATCATTTTGGAAATTTTTCTTATCCTTATACAATTGATAAACAACAAAAGGTAAGATTAAAATAAAAACAACAATTCTACACAACATGATTTGGTGGTTTTTCACTGAAAACAGGGATTCCAAACCTATATCAAGTAACTATATTTGTGCTACACGTTCAATATTCTTAAACGCAGTTTCTTTCTTGACAATTGCACTATCATAAACCGAATCCCATCAAGTCTCATATTAATTAATCTTGAAAATAAAATGATTAAGCAGATTAAAAACTTTATTTTGATTGTAATTTTTTTTCCAGTTACAAACTCTTTTAGTCAAACTCAGAATACATCCGAAATTATTGAAATCACCCCAATAAAAACAGAACCATTTAAATATTATCAACTCGAAGCCAAAACAACTGAAGGCGTAGAAGGAAAAATTTATTTAAATGGCAAAAAATTACATGAATTTGAAAAATCGGCAAGCCAGGTAAGCAACAATAAAGCTCAAAAACTTATTAAAAGCGGCACCAATGAAATTGTACTCAAAATATCTTCGGTTGACGAGAATGTAGAGAAAGGCTATTTTTCTAAATGTGTTGTTTTTATAGCTATACATGGTGTTAATGAAAAAATCTTCCCTTCTAAGGAAACTCAAATAATTCATATCAAATGGAATCCTAAGAAGGATCAAAAAAAAGGTGTTATCAAGTATGTGTTTGAACTAAAAAGATAATTAATCAATACTACAGGTCTACAATACCACATAAAACACATAGTTTTACTTATTTTTGCTATTTGCAAAAGTGAAAACACACGAAAAATACATAAAACGCTGCATACAGCTTGCCAAAAACGGACTAGGAACAACCTATTCCAACCCTTTGGTAGGTAGTGTAATTGTGCATAATGATAGTATCATTGGTGAAGGGTGGCATTATCAATCGGGTAAACCTCATGCCGAAGTAAATGCTATTGCTTCGGTAAAAGATCACTCTCTTTTAAAAGACGCTACCATCTATGTTAGCCTTGAACCTTGTAGTCATTTTGGAAAAACACCTCCTTGTAGTGATCTTATTGCCGAAAAAGGAATCAAAAAGGTAGTTATCGGCACAATAGATACTTTTGCAAAAGTATCGGGTGCAGGAATTCAAAAGTTAATGAATGCTGGTTGTGATGTAATTGTTGGGGTTCTAGAAAATGAATGCTTAGCATTAAACAAAAGGTTTTTTACTTTTCATAACAAAAAACGACCATATATCATTCTAAAATGGGCAGAAACTACAGATGGTTATATTGCACCGGTTTCTACTAACAAAAGAGAGCCTGTCTGGATTACAAATACATATTCCAGGCAAATTGTACACAAATGGCGAGCAGAAGAACAAGCTATTTTGGTCGGTAGTCAAACCGTTATAAAAGACAACCCTAAACTTACTATCAGAGATTGGGGTGGTCAACATCACCCTACTAGAGTTGTCATTAACAGATCAGGGAAAATCCCTAAAGATTCTGCCGTGCTGGATCAATCAGTAAAGACCATAGTGATTACTTCAGAAAAGTTAAAAAAAGACAATAACAATACTCTTATTTATGAAGTTGTCGATTCACAAGAGAATCTTGCCAAGGAAATATGCAACATTCTCTATAGACACAACATCCAATCAGTGATCATAGAAGGAGGCTCCTATACAATACAATCTTTTATTGATAAAAACCTCTGGGATGAGGCGAGGGTTTTTGAAGGAAATATTACTTTTGGAACCGGAATAAAGGCACCTACACAAAATGGAAATCTAATTTCTGAACAAAAAATCATGACAGACACCCTAAAGACATATCAAAATGATTAAAACTATAATTTTTGATTTTGGAGACGTCTTTCTTAATTTAGACAAGTCCGCAACAGAAAGAGAATTATATAACCTTAACAACGAAAAGCTTACTACAGAATTACGAGAGCTTAATATCTTGTATGAAGCAGGCAAAATTACTACGAAAGAACTTATAGAAAATCTTCAAAAGTATATTCCAGAAGCTTCAGAAAAGCAACTTATCTATGCATGGAATGCTCTTTTACAGGATTTTCCTAAACATCGTCTAGAATTTATTCAGAAACTAGCTTCAGAACAACGTTACAAGTTGATCTTACTTAGTAATAATAATGAATTGCATATTAATTGGATTAAGGAACATATTAGCTTTTTCCCTGCTTTCAAATCATGTTTTGATGCTTTTTACCTTTCTCACGAAATCAATTTACGAAAGCCAGAACCTTATATTTTTGAATTTGTTCTAGAACAACATCAATTAAACCCAAGTGAAACACTTTTTATTGATGATACAAAGGACAATACAGACACTGCTGCTGCATTGGGAATGCACACCTGGAACAACAACCCTGTAACCGAAGATGTTGCAGATTTATTTACCATAAAATCTGATTTATTTTGATCTATTTAGCTCTAAGTGTATTAGCATCTACTCTGATTTTTATTATCTTCAAGTTGTTTGCTAAATACCATGTAGATACACTTCAGGCAATTGTTGTTAATTATATAGTGGCTTGTGTTTCAGGAATTATAGCATATTCAGAACCAATAGATTTACCTTCTGTATCTGAAAAAGGATGGTTTTTTGGAGCAATGATCCTGGGGGTAATATTTATATCTGTATTTAATCTTATGGCAATTACTACACAAAGAAATGGTCTTTCTGTGGCTGCTGTAGCTACCAAAATGAGCTTAGTAATCCCCATTATTGTTGGGATTATTGCCTACCAAGAAAGCACAGGTATCATAAAAATTGTAGGAATTCTAATTGCACTTATCGCGGTTTATCTCACTTCGATCAAAACTACCGGAGGAATTCCTATTACAAAAAAGAATCTTATTTTTCCATTACTGGTTTTTATCGGAAGTGGAGTTATTGATACCAGCATTAAATTTTTAGAAACACATTATGTGGCTAAAAATGATATTCCGGTTTTTTCTGCTACCGTTTTTGGATTTGCTGCCATTGTTGGAATTATCACACTAGCATCTAAAGCAATAACAGGAACATTTAAAATTGCATTTAAAAACATTATTGCAGGAATTGTATTAGGTGTTCCTAATTACTTTTCGATTTATTTTCTGATTCAGGCATTACGCCATGACAGTATGGATAGCTCTACAGTATTTACTATTAATAATGTAGCTATACTTTTGGTTTCAACTCTCGCAGGGATTCTGTTTTTTCAAGAAAAATTAACCTTTAAAAACTGGATAGGTATTATTCTGGCGATTATTAGCATTATCTTAGTTGCCTTTTCTATATAGCATATATTCA
The DNA here is from genome assembly GCF_943373825.1 of Aquimarina spinulae. NCBI lineage: Bacteria > Pseudomonadati > Bacteroidota > Flavobacteriia > Flavobacteriales > Flavobacteriaceae > Aquimarina > Aquimarina spinulae. The sequence goes on from NZ_CALSBP010000002.1 coordinate 511,796, forward strand.
TTGGAAATAAAAGACACATATAAAACAATTAACACTCCTGGAGAGGAAGCTCTTTTTAAAGATAGGAATAGCAAGTTTTTTGGATATACATTTCCTATTACTACAGAAGAGGATGCCAAACATATTATTGCTGATCTTAAAAAGAAACATCACGCTGCCCGACATTGGTGTTATGCATGGAAAATAGGGACCGAACCTGCCACATACCGTATTAATGATGATGGCGAACCTTCTAATTCTGCGGGCCAACCCATCTATGGTCAGATCCTATCTTTTGATGTTACTTATATACTAATTGTTGTAGTGCGTTATTTTGGAGGTGTCAAATTGGGAGTTGGCGGATTAATTAGTGCCTATAGAACTGCTGCTCAATTAGCACTTGAAGCTTCAGATATAGTCGAAAAAACAATTAATATTGATTTTGTACTTATTTTCGAATATAAAGACATGAATAAAGTGATGAGGATTATTAAAGAACATACTTTAAAAATCACGAAACAAGATCATAAATTGAATTGTAAAATTCATATTTCGGTAAGAAAAAAGTTTGCAGATAAAATAAAAGATGTTTTTTCCCCGTTGTATGGTATAGAAATTAGAAAAACACAAGGTTAATAGTTTTTTATTTTTTCAAGCAAGTAAGAGGGACATGGAATAGGCTTTCTTGTTTTACTATCAACAAAGACTAAAGTTGTAGATGCTGTTGTTAGTAATTCATTATTTTTATTAAAAATCTCAAAATCGAAAACGATTTTTGCTGTAGGAATTTTCTTCAGCGAAGTTTTAACAATTAATTCATCGTCGAAAAAGGCAGATTTCTTAAATTTAAAGTCTAATGTAAACACAGGAAGCATAACGCCATTTTCTTCCATTGATTTATATGAGACCCCTAATCGGGATAACCAATCAATTCGTGCCAATTCTAAATACTGCGCGTAGTTACCATGATATACTACACCCATCTGATCGGTTTCAGAGTATCGCACCTTTAGTAAAGTTTCTGAAGTGATTAGCATATTTTAAAAATAAGGGGTTATTTAGTTAAATTAAAAAGTAGTGATATCAAATTATGCAAAAAAAATAATTAATATTCAACCCCTAAATCGTTTTTTTTTTACATTTTTTGTTCACATATTTGTCATGCAAAAACAGTAAGGAGTTTTTCAGCAATTTCTTTTTAGTACCTTAATATAACAAAAAGTAAACCTGACCACAAGAATGAATGTAACCGCGCAATCAGTTTGGGATAGTTGTTTGTCTTTCATAGAAGACAATATTACACCTCAAGCTTTTAAAACTTGGTTTGAACCAATCAAAGCTGTAAAGCTTACGGATAGCGCTCTCAGTATTCAGGTTCCTAGTAAATTTTTTTATGAGTGGCTAGAAGAACATTACGTAAATCTACTTAAAGTATCCTTAACCCGAGAATTAGGAGAAGGTGCTAAGTTAGTTTATGTTATCAAAATGGAAAACACGTATGGCAATAAAAAGCCATTTACCGAAAAAATCCCAAGTTCTAACCGAACTCCTGTTAACTCACAAGAAGTTGACGTCCCTATTAAAAGTAAAAATCCCGAGTTAAAAAATCCATTCGTTATTCCCGGAATACGAAATGTAAAAATAGAATCTCAATTAAATCCAAGTTATAATTTTGAAAATTTCTTAGAAGGAGACTCTAACCGATTAGCTCGTTCTGCAGGTATGGCTGTAGCCAATAAACCTGGAGGCACCTCTTTTAACCCTTTACTTATTTTTGGAGGAGTTGGTTTAGGAAAAACACACCTGGCTCATGCCATCGGTGTTAACATAAAAGACAATTATCCAGAAAAAACAGTCCTATATATTTCTGCCGAAAAATTCACACAGCAATATATAGAATCTGTAAAAAAGAATAACAGAAACGATTTTATTCATTTTTATCAGATTATCGATGTTTTGATTGTTGATGACATTCAACTATTATCTGGTAAAGCAGGAACTCAAGATGTATTCTTTCATATTTTCAACCATTTACACCAAAACGGAAAGCAAGTAATTCTAACAAGTGACAAAGCTCCTGTAGATATGCAGGATATAGAACAACGATTACTTTCTCGTTTTAAATGGGGATTATCTGCAGAATTACATCAACCTGATTTCGAAACCAGAATTTCGATTATTAAAAACAAACTGTATCGTGACGGCGTAGAAATGCCTGAAGAAATAGTTGAATTTCTAGCAAACAATATTAAAACCAATATTCGAGAATTAGAAGGCGCAATTATATCATTAATAGCTCATTCTTCTTTTAACAAAAAAGACATCACAATAGACCTTGCCAAAGCCATAGTAGACAACTATGTTAAAAACACAAAACGCGAGGTATCTATTGATTACATCCAAAAGGTAGTAAGTGATTATTTCCAAATGGATGTAGAAACACTACAATCAAAGACTCGAAAACGTCATATTGTGCAAGCAAGACAACTAGCTATGTTTTTTGCCAAAAAACTAACCAAAGCCTCTTTAGCCAGTATTGGTACACAAATAGGAAAAAGAGATCACGCTACTGTCCTACATGCCTGCAAAACAGTAGACAACCTATCATCTACAGACAAGCAATTTAGAAAATACGTAGAAGATTTAGGAAAGAAGCTCACACTATAATGTTACATTGTTTATAAACAGATCAACACTAATAATCTAATTACATTATTAGAGAAAAACATATACCACATCTAAAACAACAAAACAAACTACATGAAAGTTAAAATTCTAATGGTATGTTTAGGTAATATATGCAGATCCCCTTTAGCAGAAGGTATTTTAAAATCTAAACTCGACTCACGTTTTTATAACGTAGCATCTTGCGGAACCAGTAGTTACCACATCGGAAGCAAGCCTGATCAACGCTCTATTGATATTGCAAAACAATATGATATTGACATCACAGACCAAAGAGCTGCCCAATTTAAAATTAGTGATTTCACAACATACGACCACATATACGCTATGGATAGCTCTAATTATCAAAACATAATTAATCTAGCCAGCAATGATCATGAAAAAAATAAAGTGAAGCGCATCTTAAACGAATCACATCCCAATAGCGATCTTGATGTTCCCGACCCATATTACGGAGGTGAGCAAGGTTTTGAAGAAGTCTTTCAAATGCTTGACAAAGCATGCGACAATATCGTCACAAAACTCAAAGATTCTAATCACTCATAAGACACAACAATAACCAAACAACGTGGCTAACATCAATATCATTTCCCGCCGCTATATACTATCATCACAAATAATAGCGTTACAATAGATAACAATAAAAAAAATAATACTATTTTAGTATACACCCTACCAAGGGCATAAACGTTCTTAAACCTTAAAGATTAATTTATTGATAATTCACAAAATACAGATACACATTACAACAACACTATCAACAAAAAGGTCTTTAAAAAACCAGTTAAAATAACCTATGGAATTTAAACCCCTAGATCCCAAAGGAAAATTATACCTAATCCCAACACGATTAGGAGATGATGTCCCTTTAGAAGTACTTCCTATATCCATTAAAAAGGTATTAGAGCAAGTAAATCACTATATCGTAGAAAACGAAAAACCTGCACGACGATTTATAAAAAAGGTAAGCCCCAGCAAGTCTCAACGATCTATTGTTATACATACTGTTAACAAATACACGGATATCTCAGAGATACCAAGCTATCTCACACCTTGCCTTAATGGGGAATCTATCGGTTTATTATCTGATGCCGGATGCCCCGGAATTGCTGATCCTGGAGCAGAAGTTGTTAAAATAGCTCACGAAAAAGGAATACCAGTAACACCTCTTGTAGGACCATCATCGATACTACTAGCCATGATGAGTAGCGGAATGAATGGTCAAAACTTCACCTTTAACGGCTATCTCCCCATCGATAAAAACGAAAGAAAGTCAAACATAAAGCATCTGGAGAAAATCTCTTTAGAAAAAAATCAAGCACAGATATTTATTGAGACCCCTTATCGAAATGACAAAATGTTTTCTGATCTCAAAACCATACTAAATACCAATACCAGACTATGTATTGCATGCGACATCACATTAACTACCGAATTTATTGCTACCAAAACGGTTGAAGAATGGAAAAAAGAAGAAATAGATCTTCATAAAAGGCCAACCATATACATTATACAAAGAGATTAAGCCTTAGAAAAAGAAACTAGATTGCTTTTGCTTTTTTGTTAGGAACAACAAAAGAAGTATCATACCCTCCAAATCGTTTCATATAATAACGAATTGTAGTACCAAAAGCATCTGCAAACCCTTCTACTCCGCCGCTACGTAAATATTTTTTTACCGCACCTGGCCCAGATAGATGAGCAGCAGCCAGAATCCCCGACTCTGTCACTTCTATCCCATTTATCCTTCTACCAACATACCATTTTATATCCCTACGTAGTACCCACTTATTTCTAGACAGATTAGCATAAAATGCTTTTTCCTGAAGAACAGGATTGCCAAGAAATTTATTTCTTTTTACATTTTTAATACCTATCAAATCAAGTGTTCCTTTACCAAATTGATATTTCCCCAAATAACCAAATTGATTAACCACACCATAATCTCCACGAGACTCCTTAAAAGCAACAGCCTCTTTAAACCCTATATAAGATTTACCAAGCTCTGGAGAGATAACTATATTATCGTCTTCTATTTCACTAAAATTCGGTGCGATGTAATACAGATCCAAACCTTCTGTACTATAAGAACTAAGATCTATACTTTCTTTTGTCTTAAAACTTAGCAAGAGTATTCCCCCAATTGTAAGTAATACAGATAATCCTACTATCTTCTTTATCATATAAAAAATTTCTAAGTAGCCATCATAAATGACGTCCCCCACTACTTAAATTTTTGCCGTGCAAATATACAACTTTTTTCAAAAATAAAAAGAACTAAGTGTTAAAATAATTATAATACTGAAAAACAGTGTTTTACAACAAAAAATAGGCTTAAAAATGGTTAAATCTTCAGTAAAAAACCCTAAAAATTACACTTAAACGTCAAACCTAGTGTTTTAATCGAGAAAAAATAAATCCTCCCATTTGTAAGTAATTCACAAAAAAGAATGCACTTTTGTTAATAAATTCGTGTTGCTTTTTGTTCAAAAAGAAGAAATTACTGTTTTTTTCCTACAAAAAAACAGGTCGACAATCATCGTTTTACCCCCTGTTTATTAATCCAATTAACATATTGTTTTTTATTACGATTATGCTGGCTGATTGTCTTGGCAAATTTATGATATCCAAAGTTTTCTACATTAGCTACAAAAAAGTAATATTCATGCTTTTCGTAGTTAAGAACCGCATCTATTGACGAAATATCTGGCATCGCTATTGGCCCTGGAGGTAAAGAAGCATATTTATAAGTATTATAAGGGCTATCCAGCTCTAAATCTTTATATAACACCCGTTTTATAATTACATCCCAGTCATTGCGATGTTTTTTAATTGCGTAGATTACGGTCGGGTCTGCATCTAATTTCCAATTATTATTATACCTGTTCATATAGACTCCTGCTACTCTTGGGCGTTCATCTACTTTTGCCGTTTCTTTTTGCACAATAGAAGCAATAGTAATCACCTGATTTTGGGTTAACCCAATTTGCTTAGCTTTTGACACTCGGGATTCGTTCCAAAATCGTTTATACTCTTTCAACATTCTTTGTCTAAACTGTTCTGCAGAAGTATTCCAAAAGAACTCATACTTATTAGGAATATACATCGATAAAGCAGTTTCTAAAGAAAAATCATTTGCCTCTAAAAAAGATTCTTCTTTAAATGCTTTTAACAAAGAAATACTATCCGGCTCGATCTGAGAAGCAATTCTACCAGCAAGGTTCTCCAGCCTTTCTTGATTATTAAAGCTTACATGTATAGGTGAATTTTTACTTCGTAAAACATTTATAATATCATTATTATTAAGGCCTTTTTGTAAAATATATCGTCCTGCCTTAATGTTATCAATATATCCTTTCCTTCTTGCAATCCTATCAAAACTGTAAATGTCGTTAACCACGGGACTAATCGTTTCAATAAGTTCTGTATAGGTAGCTCCTGTGGGGATATAGATGGTTGCTGTTTTAGTTTCAAAATTCGTATTAGGAGAAAAAACCGCCTGATAGACATAATATGCAAAAATTCCTCCTGCAATTAAACCTAATAATGCAATAACTAATAGTATTTTCTTAATGTACATATACTAACTGATATAAAAATTCGTCTTTATAAATATCTTTTACTCGATTCCACTCTTTCTTCACCCCAACTTTATTAAACCCTCTATTTTCAAATAATTTAATACTAGTCTCATTATCTTCAGAAATATTTGCATACAATTGATGCAAATGCAAGTGAGTAAAACCATAGTTTACAATAAGTTCTAAAGCTTCTGCTCCATAACCCTTGCCTCTATTTTCTTTTTCTGCTATTAAAACGCCAACTCCCGCTCTATTATGCATAGGGTTGAAATCAAACAAATCTATCAAACCCAGTGTAGCATGATCATTAGAACAAATAACCAATCGTAACTGTTTTACCTCATAAATATCTTTATGCGAATTCTCTAAATACTCTTTAATCAAAAATCGAGAGTATGGAGTCTGGGTAGAGCTCATTTCCCAAATCTGTTCATCATTTTCTACAATATAAACAAAATCAAGATCTTCGGGTTCAAGAGCCCGTAAATAAATATTTTTCCCTTTTAATGTTACCATGCAATCTCCCCTTTAAAAACCTGTTCTGCAGGTCCTATCAAAAAGATATTCTTATATCCATTTCCATTTTTTTGAAAAGTAACTTTTAGTCTTCCTCCTTGGGTATGAATATCAATTTCCTGATCATTTGTTAATTTGGTCGCATGCATAGAAAGAGCCACTGCAGTAACTCCGGTACCACACGATAGTGTTTCATTTTCTACTCCCCTTTCATAAGTACGCACAGCAAATTCGTTCTCATTTTTCTTTTCTACAAAATTCACATTACTGCCAGCTTCAAAATAAGGAGCTCCTTTTCGTATCGCTCTTCCTTTATTTTCTACATCATAATTCGTTAAATCTTTAACCATTGCAACATGATGAGGAGAACCTGTGTCCAAAAATAAATGTGTATCATATTTCTCTATCTCAGACACATTCTGCATTTGCAAATACACCAAACTATCTTTTATTTCAGCTTTATGCTTACCATCAATTGCAGTAAAGGTAGCCTTATCTTTTATTACTCCTAGAAAAGCTGCAAAAGCAACCAGACATCTCCCTCCATTACCACACATTGAACTTTCGTTTCCATCTGCATTAAAATAAACCATTGTAAAGTCATCCTCTTTATCCTGAGGAAGCTCTAATAGCATTAAACCATCGGCTCCAACACCAAATTTTCTGTCACAAAGTCTGGCAAACAATTTGGTATCATTTTTGGAGAGTATAGCATCTCTATTATCAATGATTACAAAATCATTCCCGGTACCCTGGTATTTATAAAACGTAAGAGTCATTATTCTTTCAATTATAAGGACAAAGGTACAAAGAATGTTATCAAAAAACCGTTGTTAATTGTGAGTTAAATTTCATAAAAAAAGTATACTATAATTGTAATTTTAAGAGTTAATACAAGTCTATTAGATTAGTATTACATAAATCAAACAAAAAAAGAGAAGAAAATGAAAAGATTTTTGAGTTTATTGGTTGTAGCTATCCTAGCAGGTATATTTACTTTAGGTGCATATAAAATGTTTTTAGAGCCCGAAGCCATCGTTGTTAATGAAAGTGAAGCCAAACCAAATCTAACCCCTGTAAATTATACCCTAACTAATACTAATGCTTCTGTTTCTGGTATTGATTTTACCACTGCTGCAGAAAAAACAGTGAATGCAGTAGTTCATGTTAAACAATATGGGATTACGCGTACACCAAGGAATTTAATGGAATTTTTTAGAAATGGCGGAGCACAGGAAAGAAGAATTCAAGGTGCTGGATCAGGAGTTATTATCACAGAAGATGGATATATTGTAACTAACAACCACGTAATTGATGGAGCTACTGATTTAGAAATTACACTAAATAATAATAAATCTTATAAAGCCAAAGTAGTTGGTACTGCTCCACAGTCTGATATAGCACTCATCAAGATCGATGCAGAAGAAAAACTATCATACATCCCATTTGGTGATTCTAATTCGGCTAAAATTGGAGAATGGGTACTTGCTGTAGGAAACCCGTTCAACCTTACTTCTACTGTTACTGCCGGTATTATTAGTGCAAAATCAAGAGATTTAGATGAATCCGATGGTAAAGCTCAATCTTTTATACAAACAGATGCCGCTATCAATCCCGGAAATAGTGGTGGCGCATTAGTAAATGTAAGAGGAGAATTAATCGGGATAAATACAGCCATAACTTCACAAACCGGAAGTTATGTAGGATACGCCTTTGCTGTACCTTCAAATAACGCTAAGAAAATAATCGACGATATTATAGAGTTTGGTGGCGTACAAAGAGGAATATTAGGAATTACGGGGGGAACTATAAACCCAAAAGCAATGGAAACCTATGATATCTCTACTACTCAAGGAGTAGTTGTAGCATCTGTTGCCGATGACAGTGGAGCAAAAAAAGCAGGGCTTTTAGAAGGAGATGTCATAAAAGAAATAGATGGACTACCGATAAGAAAATTTTCGGATTTAACAGGATACGTAAACAGCAAGAGACCAAAAGATGTTATTAATGTACGTGTGTTAAGAAAAAACAAAGAACTTATTTTACCGGTTACCTTATCAAAATACGAAATTCAAAAATATAATATAGATGATGTTGGTGTAGAAGTTATGAATCCTCCTAAAGGATATTTAAACAATTTTAAACTTGATCATGGAGTCGTAATTAGCAAAGCACTAAGTTCGAGAATGAAAAGATACAATCTGGAAGGTCTTATTATTAGCGAAATAGACGGAAAAAAAGTAAAGAATGTTATTGAAGTAAAAGAAATAATTGAAAATAAATACAAAGATGAAGATATCACCATTAGCCTGGTAGACAGAAATGGTCAGAAAAGAGAATTTGTATTTCAATAAGCATTACAAAACACAACTATAATAGCACTTCCCATTACTTTTATAAAGTAATGGGATTTTTTTTCACAAAAGGTTTCACGAAAACGTTTGAAATATATACTTTTGCACGAAATTTCAAGACTTTAAAACACAACACATTATGAGCTCTAACGAAGTTTATGAAAAAGAATTAGCCTTTCAGGCAGACAGACGTCGCGCTACAGTAGCATTTATAAAGACTGTAAGCGATCTTTGGTACGACAATTCTATCGAGTTGGTACTTTTCCGCAATCAGTTAATTGATAAAAACGTAAGTGAAATTATCAATCTGCACGAATATGCTGGTGAGTTTGTACAAAAACCTATTTCAATTTTTGATTCTGTAGAAATTGCACAAGCTATCAAATTAATGAATTTACCTCCATCAAAATTAGACATAGGTAAACTTACGTATGAGTATCATTTGGCAAGTGATGAATACGGTTCGATAAATAGCTTTGTGCAAAATAAGCTAAAAGATGCAAAAACATTCAAACCAATTTCTCCAAAAAATGTAGTCCTTTATGGATTTGGACGAATCGGTCGTTTGGTAGCCAGAGAATTAATGACCATTACTGGTAAAGGAAGTCAATTAAGGCTTAGAGCTATAGTAACGAGAGGAGCTATCACTCAAGAAGTATTAGAGAAAAGAGCCTCATTGCTTCGTAGTGATTCTGTGCATGGAGATTTTGCTGGTACCGTAGAAACAGACTTAGCTAATAGCGCTTTAATCATAAATGGTACCACTGTAAAAATTATTAGCGCCAATAATCCAGAAGATATAGATTACACATCTTACGGCATTCAGGATGCTTTGATCATAGATAACACAGGTGCTTTTAGAGATAAAGAAGCGCTAAGCAGGCACCTGACAGCAAAGGGAGCTAGTAAAGTATTACTTACCGCTCCCGGAAAAGGAGTTCCTAATATTGTACACGGAGTTAATCATAAAGAACATGATCCAGACAAAGTAGATATTTTTTCTGCTGCTTCTTGTACTACCAATGCAATTACCCCAATACTACAAGCTGTAGATGAAAGTTTTGGCGTAGTTAATGGTCACTTAGAAACAATACATGCATATACTAATGACCAAAATCTGGTAGATAATATGCATAAAAAATACAGAAGAGGTCGTGCTGCAGCTCTAAATATGGTCATCACAGAAACAGGAGCAGGAAAAGCAGTTTCTAAAGCGCTTCCAAGTTTTGAAGGAAAATTAACATCTAATGCAATACGAGTTCCTGTACCAAATGGATCATTAGCAATTCTTAATCTTAATTTAGAAAAAGAAACTTCTAAAGAAAGTATGAATACGGTACTTAAAAAATATGCACTAGAAGGAGATTTGGTAGAGCAAATAAAATATTCACTAGATAATGAATTAGTATCTAGCGATATTATTGGTTCTTCTGCACCCTCTATATATGATAGCAATGCTACTATTGTTGATGCAAAAGGAAATAATGCTGTTTTATATGTATGGTATGATAATGAGTATGGATATAGTCATCAAGTAATTAGACTATCAAAATATATTGCCAAAGTAAGACGTTTTACTTATTATTAGTAGCCGTTTTTACTAAAATTTCTAAAGTCGTTATTAATATTAATAACGACTTTTTTTATTGCCATTCTTCAAAAAGAAAAAGTGTCATTTCTAAAACCTGTTTTAAAAAGATATAAGACTCTAACTACCAATAATCTAGATTCAAAATCATCTCTACGGGAATTCTTGCAAAAAAAACTTTATAATTACTCACAATATCGTACATTTATTACCGTTACAGAAGAAATTAATAACCGAAAAGAAACGACATATAAATATTCCCTATACTACAAAGTCATTAGTTATTTTATTCTCTAACTACTCCACACTATAGGGATACCGTATCTAACCATTAAAAATTAAGAATAACAATATGAAATTACCACAGTATCTACTAGTTTTAATACTACTTCTATCTTTTTTTGAAACTACCTATGCACAAGAAGAAAATGCAACAGTTGCTGATGCTTTAAGGCAGGAAAAGATCGAAGGACAATTTGATATGGTGATAAAAAAATCCGGGAAATTTCAAGAATACAAAGTAGTAAAGCTTATTTGGTTAAACAAACTTAAAAGCAACACTATAGATACAATTAAAACATTAGAATCAAAATTAAATACTACCAATCTTAAGATTGATGAGCAAAAATCTACAATAACCGGACTCGAAGAATCACTTGCTAAAACAAATGGTGATCTTACTACCGTTACCAAGGAAAAAGATAGTATTAACTTTTTTGGAGCAGCACTAACCAAATCCAGTTACAAAACCATTATGTGGGTTATTATTGGTGTGCTCATCGCTTTACTTAGTTTCTTTATATATAAATTCAAAAACAGTAATACAATAACGTTACAAGCCAAAAAGGCATTAACCGAAACTGAAGCAGAGTTTGAGGATCACAGACGAAGAGCTTTGGAACGAGAGCAAAAAGTAATGCGTAAGCTTCAGGACGAAATCAATAAACAACGTAAAGCTGGCGCTAAGTAGTTCTAATTTCTAGATTTTCACCATATTCTTTTGCATCTTTGCACCCACAAATGAATTTAAATAAAGATGCGCATAGATATCATCACCGTAGTACCCGATATACTAAAAAGTCCTTTTGAAGCCTCTATTATGAAGCGATCAATAGAAAAAGGATTGGTCGAAGTACAGTTTCATAATCTTAGAGATTATACCGATACAAATTATAAACAAGTTGATGATTATCAATTTGGTGGTGGTGCTGGTATGGTTATGATGATAGAGCCTATCGATAAATGTATTTCCAAATTAAAATCGGAAAGAGATTACGACGAAGTCATCTATATGACTCCGGATGGCGAAACTTTAAACCAAGGAATTGCAAACCAATTATCTTTGAAAGGAAATCTAATCATTCTTTGTGGCCATTACAAAGGAGTAGATCAACGTGTAAGAGATCATTTCATTACCAAAGAAATATCTGTAGGAGATTATGTGCTATCCGGAGGAGAACTAGGTGCGCTAATATTATGTGATACAATCATTAGACTTATTCCGGGTGTGCTCGGTAACGAAACTTCTGCATTAACCGATTCTTTTCAGGATAACTTATTAGCCCCTCCTATTTATACAAGACCCGCAGAATATAAAGGCTGGAAAGTACCAGAAGTTCTAACCTCTGGTAATTTTCCTAAAATAGAAACATGGCGAGAAGAACAAGCATATCAAAGAACAAAAGACAGAAGGCCCGATCTGTTAGATGAGTAAAACACTATAATATTATTTTAGTTTTCACTGTAAAATGGGTAGTATAACTACTAACTAAACATCACTTTTGTATTAATAAGCTAAAAGCCTTTATAATGCAAAAAATTATCTTTTTTATACTATTTATGTTTATGACATATCTAGTGCAAGCAGAAGCTTTTCTTCAAATATATCCGAATCAGTTAAACTTTAAGAATTATCCAACAATTACAACTACCTGTATTATTAAAGATATGGATGATTGTAAGATGATACCAAAAAACGTTGATCAATTCAATTTTTCTATTATAGAAAATGGATTATACATCCCAAAAGTAAACTGCACATTCAAGAAACAAATTGACAACAATCAAGTAATTATAGAGTTATCATACACTAGTTTATCCCCAATGTATATGCATAGAGATATTACATTCAATCTACATGCAGATAATCATTTTACACACAAAAGAGATAATTATATTTTTTTAAATACCGGAAAAATCGTTGATAGCGAAATGAAAACAATGCAAATCAACAGACATTTATCCAAATACTCACAACCTACAAATCAAAACAATGTAAAATCAGATTCTTCATTATTCACAGACAGGTCTCTGTATGAATGCTCTCTAGAAGAATTACACATTATGCGTAATGAATATTATGCCCAAAAAGGGTATATTTTCAAAAGTGATAAATTAAATAACTACTTCAAAACTCAAAAATGGTACACTCCTATTTTTAGAGATCAGAACATCATACAATTTACACAAGAAGAAGCGGCAGAGATCGCATATCTTCAATATTATGAACATTTAAAATCTAAAGCAAACCTTACTATTGACTTTATCGAATATTATGATACCGATATGATCAAAAAGATAGGATATAAACATCAACAATCATACGATACGCAGACAAAAGAAGATAAAAAAAAGACCATAAATATTAACAAAACTTATATATCTTATAACGAAAAAGAAAGGCAACCAAAAGAGATCGTATTCAATAATATCTATCATAGACATGAACAATTTCGGCAATACTATCCAAATGGCAACGTTGAAAAAGAGTTATTTATTCATGATAGAACCAATATTTACGATATAATAGAAAGTGCATATTTTAACACAGGAGGAGAAAAAGGAAAACAATTTCATGGTAAAGGTTTGAATATTCCTGAGCTTGAACATTACAAAAATCGGTGGTCAATTGATAAATATATTCAAGAAGAAAATAATGACACAAAATATAGTACAATTTATGATCTATATAGTCCTTCAACCCTATCAGAAGAAGAAATGAATCACTTTATTCATGATTCGCTAAAAACAAATATTAATGGCGAATATAACATTGAAGATTTGAAGCTTTTGTATGAACTAAAATATCCAAATGCTGAGATATTTAGTCCCTCTATAGATGATTATATAAAAGGAGATAATGGAAAATATTTGCACTACCCTCAACTCAACTATACAGACAAAAATTTACTACTAGAAAAACATGATGTATATTTTATATTTGTTTCTAAAAAAAATGAAGTGTACAAACAAAAGTTATATGAGAAAGATGCTGCAAAAACCTCTGATGGATGGATTGTATATGATGATAATTATGTAGAAGAAATTAACAAAAAATACAAAGTGCATGATTGGATAACAGAAGATGGATATATAGAACTTTTTCATCCGGATATGGATTTTGGAAACTATATTATTTTTATGCAGATCACTTTTTCCGAGCATAAAAAAACATTTTATTCAAAAAAACATAGATTAGAATATGTTCCTTTAGGAAAAATAACCAATGAAAATTAACATATGATTAAATGGTATTGTGCACCTTCTAATGTTTTGAATATAAAAACATTGATAAAGATTTCAAAAACACTTGCAAATCATCAAATAATACTTATTTTTGCACCCTGATTAGATCAACCTCTGGCGAAAATCGCGAATGTTGCTCTAATAAAATCAAGAAACTATATCAAAAATGGAAGATTTAGTAAAATTCGTTCAAGACGAATTTGTTATAAAAAAAGAGATGTCTGACTTCTCTGCAGGTGACACAATCACTGTTTATTACGAAATTAAAGAAGGAAACAAAACACGTACACAGTTCTTTAGAGGAGTTGTAATCCAAAGAAGAGGTTCTGGATCTACTGAAACATTTACAATCAGAAAGATGTCAGGAACTATTGGTGTAGAACGTATTTTCCCTATAAACTTACCAGCACTTCAAAAAATTGAAGTAAATAAAAGAGGTAAAGTTCGTAGAGCTCGTATATTCTACTTTAGAGGACTTACCGGTAAAAAAGCACGTATTAGAGAAAAAAGAAGTTAATTCTTATTTCTTTAACAAATCAAAAAGACCGTTAATTAACGGTCTTTTTTTATGAACAAAAGTTAATAACATAAGTTCATAAACTGTTGATAATTAATATAATAAGAATTAACAGACCGCAAATCAATTTTCCTTATATTTATAATTAGAATATATATAGTGCATGATGACACAAGGATTCTTGACTATATATTTAAACAAACGTTCTCTGAACATATTAAGACCAGTTTAGAATTAAAATAAATATAGAACGAAAGTTATTTTTTTGAATACATCCTTGAAATCACTTTAAGGGCTTTACTTTAGGATCATTTCAAAATGAAATTCAGAAGAAAAAATTAAGTTTTGACACCTTTTTAATTGTAAATGGCATTTGACTATCCGGGTGAAAAACTGAAAAATTGCAAAAGTAATTTAGAAACACAAACACACGTATTAGTCGTAAGAGTAGAAATAAATTATACAAATCCTTATTTGACAAATTTAAATCTGCTCAAAATTGAAAATAAGTACTAATGTAATAAATAACGAAAGTTTTTATTTAATAGCGGGTAAAACAGCTAACATTATGATTATTTTCGATGAAGCCATATCAAAATATTCGTATTCTTGATATGGCTTTTTATTTTGAGAATACCTCTAAAAACAGGTCAAAATTTCAACATCTTACATTTTTTTCACGATAATATTCAATAAACTACAATTCAATTCTCTCTAATTCAAAACTAACAACACACAGGTTGCATTTAGGTGACTAGATTTGTATCTTCGCGCTCGGAAATCTATGACTACAAATATTGTAAATTCTAATAGTATCAATCCTAAAAAGATCCACCAATATTGTTTGTCTAAGAAAAATTAAACGACTAATTATTTCCTTACATAAATAGTATAATAAAATTAGGGTGTCTACTACTTTTCAGGTATTAAAAAAACCTCTGGATCCCTAAATAAAAAAAACAAAAATATGGGAGTTAATAACTCAAAAATAGTGTACACCAAAACAGATGAAGCACCAGCTTTAGCTACCTATTCTTTTTTACCTATTGTTCAAAAATTTACTAAAGCAGCAAATATTAATATTGAAACAAAAGATATATCTCTTGCTGCTCGAATTTTATCTAGTTTTCCCGAAAAATTAACCGACAAGCAAAAACAACCTGATGCATTAGCAGAATTAGGTTTGCTTGCTCAGACACCAGAAGCAAACATTATTAAATTACCAAATATAAGTGCTTCTGTACCGCAATTAAAAGCTGCTATTGCAGAATTACAACTTCAAGGGTTTGATCTTCCAAACTACCCTGAAGAACCTGAAAACGATACAGAAAAAGAAATTAAAAGTCGATACGATAAAATAAAAGGTAGTGCAGTAAACCCTGTTCTAAGAGAAGGAAACTCTGATCGTAGAGCGCCAAAACCAGTAAAACAATATGCTAGGCAAAACCCACACTCTATGGGTGCATGGAGTGCTGATTCTAAAACTCATGTAGCTACCATGTCTAGCGGAGATTTTTGTTCAAACGAAAAATCAGTTACTGTCGATAAAGCCGGAGATGTAAAAATTGAGTTTGTAGATCAAAATGGAAGCACAACAACTTTAAAAGAAAAAACAACGTTACTCGAAGGAGAAGTTATAGATGCTTCGGTAATGAGTAAAAAATCACTTATTGCTTTTCTAAAAGAACAAATAGGCGATGCTAAAGAAAAAAATGTATTGTTTTCTTTACATATGAAAGCAACAATGATGAAAGTTTCTGACCCTATTATATTTGGTCATGCTGTAGAAGTTTTTTTTAAGGATGTATTCGAAAAACATGCTGCTACTCTTGAAGAAATTGGTGTTGAAGTAAACAATGGTTTTGGAGATCTTATCAATAAACTAAAAAAATTACCAGATACCAAAAAAGCAGAAATAGAAGCTGATATACAAGCTTGTTATGAAAAGGGACCAAAACTGGCAATGGTAAATTCTGATCAGGGAATTACTAACCTACATGTACCAAGTGACGTGATTATCGACGCCTCTATGCCCGCAATGATACGTAATTCTGGTCAGATGTGGGATGCGCAAGGAAACACACAAGATACCAAAGCAGTTATCCCAGATAGTAGTTATGCTGGCATATACCAGGAAACTATAGATTTTTGTAAAAAACACGGAGCCTTTGACCCCACCACTATGGGAACCGTTCCTAATGTTGGACTTATGGCCAAAAAAGCCGAAGAGTACGGCTCTCATGATAAAACATTCGAAATTCAAGGTAATGGTACTGTTCGTATTATCGATGCTTCTGGAAACATACTAATAGAACACCCCGTAGAACAAGGTGATATCTGGAGAATGTGTCAAACCAAAGATGCCCCGATAAAAGATTGGGTAAAACTTGCTGTAAACAGAGCAAAAGCAACAGCTACTCCAGCAATTTTCTGGTTAGATAAAAATAGAGCCCACGATGCCGAGTTGATCAAAAAAGTAAGCACATATTTACCAGAACATGATACTACTGGATTAGATATCAGAATCATGTCTCCTGTAGAAGCAACTCGCTTTTCTCTAGAAAGAATTAAAGAAGGTAAAGACACCATTTCTGTAACAGGAAATGTCTTACGTGATTACAATACCGATCTCTTTCCAATTCTAGAATTGGGTACAAGCGCAAAGATGCTATCTATTGTTCCTTTAATGAATGGAGGTGGTTTATTCGAAACCGGAGCAGGAGGTTCTGCACCAAAGCATGTACAACAATTTAATAAAGAAGGTCACTTAAGATGGGATTCTTTAGGAGAGTTTCTGGCTCTTGCAGTATCTCTAGAACATCTGGGAGAAACCAATAACAACACCAAAGCTTTGATTATTGCAGAAGCACTTGATCAAGCTACTATCAAATTTCTCGAGAATAAAAAATCTCCTTCTCGTAAAGTAAATGAACTGGATAATCGAGGAAGTCATTTTTACCTGGCGCTATACTGGGCACAAGAAATTGCAGAACAAACTCAGGACAAAGAATTACAAAACGAGTTTGCAATAGTTGCCAAACAACTTGCTGATAATGAAAATAAAATTATCAACGAATTAAATGATGCACAAGGCAGTACTGTTGATATGGGAGGATATTATTGGCCAAATACAGATAAAACTTCTACTGCAATGCGCCCAAGTGAAACACTTAATGCTATTATTGAAAAATAATATAAGTAGACTATACCTATCAAAAAAGCCTGTGAGATAGTAATTTCACAGGCTTTTTTGTAATACTCCCCTATTACTTTATCAAAAATATTTATATTAATTTCTCATTACGTGCAACCCTTTGGTTTTTAAATTGTCAATGATAATAACCAAAAGAAAAGTACTTTTAAAGAAATTTACAATCAAGTAAAACTAGTTGGAAACCAATATTCTTTATACGCATAAAGATCTTGTAGAAAAAAGCAAGTCTGGTGATAGGAATTCGCAATACCGATTATATGAGCTCTATGTAGATGCTATGTATAATATAAGTATGCGAATGCTAAGCATAAAAGAAGATGCAGAAGATGTCGTACAGGATAGTTTTGTAGAGGCTTTCAAAAATTTAAAATCTTTTAGATACGAAAGTACTTTTGGTTCCTGGTTAAAGAGAATAGTAATTAATAAAAGTTTAAATCATTTAAAATTAAAAAAGATACCAGTTACACCTCTTGACCAACATGAATATCATATTAGTGAAGAAATAATTGCCCCAGTTAAATCTAAAGACATTAACAAAATAAAAAAGGGGATTAAAACTCTTCCTGATGGATATAGACAGATCTTAAGCCTTTATTTAATCGAAGGATATGATCATATAGAAATTGCAGAGATACTAGGTATTACTATTTCGACTTCGAAATCGCAATATCACAGAGCAAAGAAAAAATTAATTGAAATTGTAAATACATTATAGTACAATGGATGATTTTGAAAAATATATAGCAGAAAACAAGCATTTATTTGATGAGCATAAAGCAGATAAATCAAAAATCTGGAATGAAATTGAGTCTAACTTAGACACTTCAAAAACAATTCGCCTGTGGAGGTCTCCTCTAATAAAAATAGCTGCGAGTATTTTAATCCTGATAGGAGCTTTCTCAATAGTAAATCTAGTTGTATCAGGATTTAATAATAACAACCAAAATAATATTGTACATCAAGAATTACGAGATATTGACACCTATTATAAGGATCTGGTATCTTTTCAGGTACAACTTGTCAAAAACAATTCAAAATTACAACCTGAAGACAAAAAGAAATTCTTGTCTTTTATGGATGAATTGGATGAAGAATATAATGCTCTTAAAACAGAAATGGCAAAAAACTTGAACAATGAATACATTTTAGAAGCCATTGTTAATAATTATAAAAAAAGAATCGAATTGATCGAAAACCTGTTGAAACAGATCAATGATTCTAAAAAATCGAGTGAAAATGAAGGCTATATCTTATAAATATCTTTTACTGATGCCCATACTGCTATTTTTTGCAAATGGTATATGGGCACAGGAAAAAGTATCAAAGAAAATTGAAAAAACGTTTCCGTTAACCAATGCAGGAGAATTACATTTAGAAAATAAATATGGAAATATAACTATTCAAGGATGGGAGAAAAAAATAATAAAAATTGATATTGACATACAGGTTGTTAAAAAGAAAAAAGAAGATGCACAAGAATTATTAAAACGTATTAATCCTGCAATTAATAATACCGAAGACTTTGTGAGTATTTCTTCTGTAATTGAAGAAAAGAACACAGGTATGATTTCTAGATTCTTGAATAAAGAACTCTTCAACAAAACAAGTTTTTTTGATTTTGACAAGGGTAATATTCAAATAGATTATACTGTCTATTTGCCTTTTAATGCCGAAGTTAATATTATAAACAAATTTGGAGATATCATTATAAGTGAATGGAACGGAAAATTAAAAGCCAATGTACAGCATGGCGATATGTGGGTAAATAAAGATCTCAATAACGCAAGTATAGAAATGAAATTTGGAAAACTAAAAACCAAATCTATTACTTATGGAAACATACGATTTAAAAATGGAGAAATCGATATAGAGTCATCTAATGATCTTAAAATAAATAGTAGCGGTACAATCGTAAAAATTGAAAATGTAGAATCATTAGAAATACACTCAAGTAAGGATCAGGTTACCATTCAAAAATTAGGAAGTATTCAAGGTGAACTTATGTTTAGCACTATGAATATAGATGCCGTACACCAAAACATTAATCTGGTTACAGAAGTAGCAGATGTTTGGGTATCCAAAATTCACAAAACCAATGCTAATGTAACCATCGATCAGGAATCTTCAGAACTAAGCATCAATGTCTCAGGAATGTCCATAGATTTTAATGCTTCTCTCGAACAAGGACTGTTAAGAATTCCTAAGTCGTTTACAAATATAAAAACCGATGTGATTGATAAACGAAGAAAAATCAGAGAAATTAGCGCCACTTATGGTAACAGTAATTTAAAAGGAAAGTTCCATATCACAGGTAGAAAGGGAGTGGTTATATTAAAAGAATGAGTACACACCTCTCTTTTAATTATCCTAGTGATCATTGATTATGATAAATTTAACAGTATAGAAACGAATTACATGCAACTATTATAAATTTAACTTGTCAATGATATAACAAATCAAGTATAATGAGACACGTAAAAACTATATTACTTTTTGCTTTAACCAGCTATATTTATCCAAGTATAGCCCAAGAATCACAGAATTATATAGAATTCAATGACCGAAAAAATATTGTACATGGTGTTTATCTGGGAGTACATGCTGGTTATGGCGAAATTGAAGGCAAAGAAACCTATATTGCCGGACTTAAGATCGCCTATGTTGCTAATCAAAAATTTGAAGTTGGTTTTGTAACAAAAGGCCTCTTTTCTAATCAAAATATTCCAGGAATTTTCTCTCCAGAGATTGCAGATCTGGGAGCAGTTTATTCAGGTCTTCATTTAGAACCAATATTATTTAGTAAAGCCAAAATCAATCTTTCTTTTCCAGTATTAATAGGTGGTGGTGCAATGGGATACATTAATACTAACTGGAGTGATGAAGAAGAAGCTGAACGATACCAGGAAGATCAATGGGATGCAATATTTGTTGTAGAGCCAGGAGTAAATGTTTTGTATAATATTTCGCGATACGTTCAGTTAGAAATGGGAGTTAAGTACAGGTTCTCTAGTAAAGCAGAATTATCACCAGATGCAATTACCAGAATCAATGGCTTCTCGGCTGGATTCGGTGTAAAAATGGGAGTATTCAATCTTGGAAGAAATCGCTATAAAAAAAACATACCAAATCATGAATAAATTAAAAACAAACCGCAAAAAAAGCATAAACGTTGTATATGTCTTTTCAGAAAACGACAAGGTTTATGTTAAAAACAGTACATGTTCTGAATCATCTAATCAAACTTCAATAAT
Organism: Aquimarina spinulae; assembly: GCF_943373825.1. Classification (NCBI taxonomy): domain Bacteria; kingdom Pseudomonadati; phylum Bacteroidota; class Flavobacteriia; order Flavobacteriales; family Flavobacteriaceae; genus Aquimarina; species Aquimarina spinulae. Next base: position 533,006 of record NZ_CALSBP010000002.1, read on the forward strand.
CTATGAAGAGTGGTTTCCCATTAATTTTCAATGGAAATCATTAATGGATTTAAGAAAAAACATGAGACTTCAAAATGCAGACGAAAACTATTAATTAAAGAATACTTTCTTATATAGTTTATCTGTAACACTTACCCCTACAAAAAAATACAAAAGTATCTAATAATCAGATTTTTAATCAAATCCGACAGGCTATCTATTGCTTAATACTTTAAACATTTTAATTATCATTTTAAACCTAAAAAAATAAACAAATGAAAAAGGTAATCTCTTTACTCCTTCTTTTTGTAATTTTCTCTTGCGGAATAGATGATGATATTCTTCATACTCATATAGAATTGCAAAAATTATATGACGAATCAGAATTAGCAGGACTTTCTGTAGCAATAGTTGATAATAGAAAAGTGCGCTATCAGAATTCTTTTGGATATTCGGATATCAATAAAAATAGAAGATACACAAATCATACAATTCAAAATATCGGATCTATATCCAAAACTTTTATCGCACTAGCAGTAATGAAAGCTGTAGAACAAGGTAAATTGGATTTAGATACCAACATCAATACATATCTACCATTTGATGTAATACACCCATTTCATCCCGAAAAACCAATTACCGTTCGACATCTGGCAACTCATACTTCTGGGATTACAGATAGAGAAGTATATTATAAAAGTTATGTGTTTGAAAACTCCGCTCAGGTAGATGTATCTATTTATCCCGAAGATTATCAACCTATTGTAGAGTTAATTAAAACGAATGTAAAAATCGATGAATCTGTTTTTTTCAAAAATGTATTGTCTGCGTCAGGCCCATGGTATTCTCAGGGTAATTTTACAGAAAATGCTCCCGGAGAAAAATATGATTATAGCAATATTGCTGCAGCTCTAGCAGCTTTTGTTGTAGAAAATGCCACTGGTATCTCTTATGAAAACTATACTCATAAATACATCTTTGATCCATTACATATGGATGCCACAGGATGGAGCTTTAACGACGTAAATATGCAGAATCACGCTACACTATATTATGCAAAAGATTTTGAAGTTCCCAGATATTCTCTGGTTACTAAAGCAGATGGTGGACTAATAACCAGTACTTCGGATTTTAGTAAATACTTGATAGAAATGATGAGAGGCTATAAAGGGAAAGGAAAATTATTATCAGCAGCATCCTATGAAGAAATGTTTCGTCTTCAATCAAAATATAATGAAATCAAAGAAGCAATGGGTGGTATTTTTTGGGGCATCAATAGCAATAATACAATAGAACACACCGGTGGAGACCCAGGCATAATTACAGCATGTATGTTTGATCCCATAAAAAACAGAGGGTATTACCTAATGACAAACACAAGTGAAGAATTTAATATTAATATCGAAAGATCAATAGAAAAAATCTGGAATACTTTGATTAACGAAAATCCAGACCGTAAATATTAAATACATAATCTATCTCCTAATGCTATAGTAAGATTTCATAACGAAGTTCTGATATAGAATGAGGAGATAATATAACAAAATCAATTAAATTTTATAATTAGTATAATTCAAAACACAAGAAAAAAATTAGTACTAAAAACGATAATTAACAATAAATTAATTGTAGAACTCGTAACATATTTCTTCCTTTACGGTTTACATTATTAGTACTAATTGATAAAATACTTTCTTTTGAAAAAACACATATTATCTGGTCTCATATTAGTATTCTTATCATCGTTCTCAATTCAAAGTCAGGAAAAATTTACATTAAGCGGGATTATTTCAGAAAAATCCAGTAACGAAACCCTTATCGGAGTCAATGTTATATTTCCGGAAATAGCAAAAGGTATAGTTACCAATGAATATGGGTTTTATTCTATCACTTTACCTCAGGGAAAATACAAACTACAAGTTAGTTATTTAGGATTCACAGATCGTATACTCGAAATTGATCTTAATGAAGATAAAAAACTTAATGTTCAACTTACAGAATCTTCAGAAGTTCTCGATGAAGTAATCATTACAGAAAAAACAGAAAAATTAAGCATTAAAAACCCTCAGATGAGTATTAACAAACTCACGGCAGGAACTATTAAACAAATCCCTGTTGTTCTGGGAGAAGCAGATGTGATCAAATCAATTATCCTTTTACCAGGAGTAACTAGCGGTGGCGAAGGAGCCGCAGGATTTAATGTACGAGGAGGATCAACCGATCAAAATCTTATTTTATTAGACGAAGCTACTATTTTTAATTCTTCTCATCTTTTTGGTTTTTTCTCTGTCTTTAATCCAGATGCAATAAAAGATATCAAGCTATACAAAGGTGGTATCCCTGCTAGATATGGTGGTCGCGTATCATCGGTATTAGACATTTATCAAAAAGAAGGAAATAGCAAAAAATACAGAATTAATGGTGGTCTAGGGGCAGTAGCAAGTAGATTGCTGGCAGAAGGTCCTATTGTAAAAGATCGAGGTGCATTTTTGATAGGAGGCAGAGCTTCTTATGCTCACCTTTTTTTACCACTTTTTGATAATGACAATGTTGCATATTTCTATGACCTCAATACAAAACTAAATTATAAAATTAATGACAATAATAATTTATACCTATCTGGCTACTTTGGTCGAGATGTATTTGCTATAGATGGAGTTTTTAAAAACACATACGGTAACACGGTGCTCAACCTAAGGTGGAATCACCTGTTTTCAGACAAACTATTCTCTAATCTATCCATTATATATTCTGATTATTTCTACGGATTAGAACTCGATTTTGTAGGCTTCGAATGGGATTCTGGAATCAGAAATTTTAACCTGAAATATGACCTGAAACATTATATCAGTGATAATTTTCAGCTTAATTATGGCATTAACACTATCTATTTTAGATTTAATCCTGGTGAAATAAAACCCAATAGTGCAGATTCTGGAATTAACAGAGAAAAGCTTATCGATAAATATGCAAATGAATTTGGTGCCTATATCGATGCAGAACACAAAATCTCTAATAACCTAACCCTTCAATATGGACTTAGGCTAAGCAATTTTATTAGACTAGGGCAAAATGAGCTTAATATCTATGAAAATGACAACCCTCTTTTATTTAATGAAGAATTGCAGATTTATGAAGATGCAAAACCAATAGGTACAGAAAATTTTAGCAGAAGCGATCAAATAAAAACATTTACCAATTTAGAACCCAGAGTAGCTCTGGCATATGCTTTTAATGACAATACTTCAATAAAAGCTAGTTATAACAGAATGGCGCAATATCTTCATTTGTTATCAAATACCAGCTCCCCTACTCCTTTAGATGTATGGACTCCTAGTGGTAAATACATAAAACCACAATTACTCAATCAATATGCTCTAGGGTATTTTAAAAGTATTAATGATGATAAATACTCCCTAGAAACAGAAGTTTTTTATAAGGATATAAAAAATCGTATCGATTATATCGACGGTGCAGATCTAATTGCTAATAATGCTATCGAGCGAGATATTTTAAATGGAGAAGCCCGTGCTTATGGTTTAGAATTTTTATTACGAAAAAATGAAGGAAAGTTTAAAGGTTGGCTTGCCTACACTTTATCAAAATCAGAACAAAGAACCCCTGGTAGAACACCACAAGAACCAGGGATCAACAATAGCAAATGGTATAGTACTCCATATGATAAAACTCATGATATATCCTTTAACGGAAGTTATGAATTAAACAAAAAATGGAAATTTGGCGCTAATTTCATATTCCAAACAGGACAACCAACCAATTACCCTACAGGGCAGTTCGAATTTCAAGGGTTAGTAGTACCTGTGTTTGATGGACCACGAAATAGTGAACGATTACCAACATACCATAGAATAGATATATCAGCTACTTTAACACCAAGAAAAAACAAAACCAGAAAATGGCATGGAGAGTGGGTATTTAGTATCTATAATGTGTATAATCGTAAAAATGCAGCATCAATTACTTTTAGAAGAAATCAGGATTCCTTTGTAAATGAAGCTGTAAGAACCTCTATATTTGGGATTATACCAGCTGTAACCTATAATTTTAAATTCTAACACATGAACATAATTAAAGGTTTATATAGTAATCAAGAGATATACACTACACTAATAAAAACAGGGTTGATGTAAATTTTAGTTTTGATCGCTGAAAAGAAAATTAGAAACAGAAACAATGAAAAAATTAATCTATATACTGGTAATTCTAATAACATCGATTAGCTGTGAAGATGCAATTGATGTAGAAGTCCCTAACGGGAAACAAAGGTTGGTTATCGATGCTTCTTTTGAATATTATATGGACGAAAACCCAGTTGATATCGAAGGTGGGGTAAGGCTTACATTATCGGCTCCATTCTTCGACAAAGAAACTCCTACTGTAAGTAATGCTACCGTTTTTATCACAAACCTTTCTAATAATTCGATTATCAATTTTACCGAATCAACAGAGCCAGGATTTTATACTCCAGACTCAACTACATTTACTCCAGAATTCGATACGACATATCAACTTACTGTTATCTACAACAATGAAACTTTTATTGCCACTGCACAACTTATTCCCACAGTTCCTATTGATAATATAGTGCAAGGCGATAATACTTTATTTGATGATGAGACCGAAATTATTATTTCCTTTACAGATGACGGAACTCGTGATGATTTCTACCTTTTTGATTTTGATTTCAGTTTATTTCTGGCAAGCGAAGATCGTTTTTATCAAGGCGAAGCATTCAATTTCTCTTATTTCTACGAAGATATGGTAAATGGCCGTAATGTAACCATCAAGATATTAGGAATTGACGAACGTTATTACAACTATGCAAACCTGCTTATTGAACAAAGTGAACAAGAAGGAGGAAATCCATTTCAAACACCTCCTGCTCTACTAAGAGGCAATATTATTAACACAACCAATATTGATAATTTTGCCTTGGGATATTTTAATATTTCTGAAGCTAATCGATTTGATTTTACTATAAAAGAATAACACTATATTATTCAACTTATTCTGTTTTTTTTGATTTTGCTGAAAACAGTTTTTTTGCTTAAAAAAAAGAAAGATACTCCCGTCTTCAAATCAAAAATGAGTATTTTTGAAGCATGTCATTTACAAAAACTACAGAACAATCCTCAAAATATGATCATTTAGAGAAAATGAGCATTAATGAGTTGCTTTCCAACATAAACAAAGAAGATAAAACAGTTCCTGATGCTGTAGAAAAATCTATTCCACAGATTGAAGCTTTGATTGCTCAAATTGTACCAAAACTTAAAAATGGCGGTCGACTTTTTTATCTTGGAGCTGGGACAAGTGGCAGATTAGGAATTGTAGATGCCAGCGAATGCCCACCTACTTTTGGTGTTTCTCCCGATTTGGTTATTGGATTAATCGCTGGGGGTGATACCGCAATTCGTAAATCTGTAGAATATGCCGAAGATAGTACAGAACAAAGTTGGAAAGAGTTACAAGAATATCAGATTTCAGAAAAAGATGTCGTTATTGGTATCGCAGCTTCGGGTACTACTCCATATGTCATAAGTGCATTACAAAAATGTAATGAACATAATATTATTACAGGATGTATTACCTGTAATGAAGGTAGCCCTTTGGCCATCACTGCTCAATTCCCTATTGTTATTACCGTAGGTCCCGAATTTGTAACCGGAAGCTCTCGTATGAAAGCCGGTACTGCCCAAAAACTGGTTTTGAATATGATTTCTACAGCCACTATGATTCAATTAGGGCGAGTAAAAGGAAACAAAATGGTTGATATGCAGCTTAGTAATAACAAATTAGTAGATCGTGGAATACGTATGATCATGGAAGAATTATCAATCGATCATGCAAAGGCTTCTGCGATATTAGAACAGTACGGAAATGTACGTGATGCAATAAGCCATTATGGAACCTGAAAGAACAAATAAAGAACTATTAGGTAAAGGAGTGCAGCGAATGGCTATAGCCCTTATTTTTATGTTTATTAGCCCGGTTATTATTCACTCTGCTTTTAAAAATCAGGATCATCCGTTATATATTCCTATACTAATATTAGGAATAATTGGTGCAGGATTTGCGATATTTATGGCATTTAGAGGTTTAAGAACTATTATGGAATCAATATTTGGTAAAAAATAAAATAGTTTATAATCATTTTTAACTAAATCCCCTCTCTTTTACTAATCGGTGTTGTCGGGTTATAACCAAATCCTGGAATTTTTATTTCCACTCCTAACTGATTAAGGATATACCCGATAGTTGCATAATGATGTACCGCATGACTATTGGCATGAGCAAGAATACTCTCTAAGGTATAATTTACAGTCACTTTTCCCTGTCCCAAATTATCAGTAACATGAATTAGGTAATCCGTATTTGTATCAATATAAGAGAGTAATGTTTCCTGAAGTTGGTATATATAATGTATTGCAGACTCCTTATCTGTAGATAATATTTCATCTCGTTTACGAGCTGTTAGATCAATATTATTAGAGTCTAACCCACTAATTATACAGTCAAAAAAATCAAGAGTATGGCGTATATGTGAACCTATACTAGAGTAATATGGTCCAACAGAACTATTTTGATATGTAGTAGAATCTATAGCGTTAAGTAAATCTATAGCGCTACTAAGATTATAATTTATTGAAGAGATAACTAATTGTTTCATGAGCCGTTTAGACGTAAGATACATAATTAACTTACAAATTTTATAGATAAGCCTGTAAAATTAATTTTCAAAAAAGTTATATCGCAAATAATATTACATACAAATCATCGTTTAGATATTGATTTACAGTAACAATCACCCTGTTTTCTCACACACAGTAGGATATTTATCACCAAAAATAAGGTTTACCCGTAAAAACTAAGACAAAATGCGTATTTCGTCGATTAATGACTGTTTTTTTTGGATGTTACATATAAAATATTGTATTATTGCTATGTGATTTAAAAGCCCCCAAAGAATGAAAAAAATTGCACTTATACTGTTTTTGTTATGTTTTATCCCCAGAACTAACGCTCAAAATATATACGACGATGCCCTAACTGCTGCCAGTTATGCATACTCGCACAGTAAAAAAGCACATGGGGCAAATAACGTCTTTCACACCCAAGAATATGCCGATAAAGCTATAGAAGCTTTCCAAAAAGTAGAAGATCTGGCCAATAAATGTGGCTGTAAAGAAGCAAACGAAACTGCATATAAAGCTAGAGTCGATATGGAAAGTTCGTTAGAACAAGATACCTACGAACGCAGTAGATATTTTGCAAAACGCGCTAAAGAATTAGGATCTCAACTTCTAGAACAATTAACTTCTTGTCAGGCTAATGGTGATAACTATTCAGATGCAGATGTAGCCTCTACAGAGGGAGAAAACGAATTGGCAGAAGCTACTCAGGAAGTTGCTAGTAAACAAAAAGAATTAGAAGAAAAACGTCGTCAGTTAGAAATCGAACAACAAAAACTCGAGCAACAAATAGCTGAGCAAAATAAGATGAAAGCCGAATTTGAAGCTAAGCGTGCTGCCGAATTAAAAGCACAGTCATTGATAAAATCAAAAGCCGAAATGGCATTACAAAAATTAGAAAGTGCACTACAAGAATTAAGTGTAGTTCTAAATGAAGAGTCTAAATTCGTATCACAAGCTGACTATGTACGAAGTGAAAATGACCTAAAAAACGAATCACTCGACGATACAAAAACATTCTATGTAAATAGAGCAAAAGAACTTACCCAAACCGCTATGCAACAATTTGCCGGTTATAATATGGTAGAAAATTAATTAATGCTGAATTTTATTTTGTAGCCCCAAAATAAAATTTTTACAAACGACATCTCTCCTCTTGCGAGATGTCGTTTTTTTTTACCCTGCTGTGAATAAAAAAAATTGTTACAAAACAATAATTATGGAATAATTCCCTATTTTTGGAATTATTCCATAATTATTGTTTTGAGAACTATATTACATCTTGATCTAGACACATTCTATGTATCTGTAGAACGCATGATCAACAGCACTTTAAAAGAAAAACCACTCCTTGTTGGTGGAATTAGTGATCGTGGTGTTGTAGCTGCATGCAGCTATGAAACCAGATCCTATGGTATACATTCTGGTATGTCTATGAAAATTGCTAAAGAGCTGTGCCCCGAGGCCGTTGTTATAAAAGGTAATGCCGGAACATATAGCAAATACTCTGATATGGTCACAGAAATCATCAAAGAAAATGTACCTGTATTCGAAAAATCAAGTATTGATGAATTCTATGCAGATCTTTCTGGTATGGACAAATTCTTTGGCACTTATAAATATTCTTTAGAATTACGCCAAAAAATTATTTCCGAAACGGGGCTTCCTATATCTTTTGGGCTTTCTGGCAATAAAGTAGTATCTAAAGTAGCGACCAACGAAGCAAAACCAAATAACCAGTTAAAGATAGATTTTGGCACAGAAAAACCGTTTCTGGCCCCACTATCGGTTAAAAAAATTCCAATGGTAGGTGATAAAACATATCAAACTTTACGAAACCTAGGAGTTCGCTATATAAAAACGATTCAGGATATGCCTGTAGATGTCATGAAAGGAGTACTTGGGGCAAACGGTCTCACCATCTGGAAAAGAGCAAACGGGATAGACAATAGCCCCGTTATTGCATTTTCTGAACGCAAATCAATCTCTACAGAAAGAACATTCGACAGAGATACTATAGACATCTACAAACTTAGAAACCTCCTTATAGCAATGACAGAAAACCTCTCCTATCAATTGCGTAGAGGAAATAAGTTAACCGCCTGCATTGCTGTAAAAATCAGATACTCTGATTTTAATACATATACCAAACAACTTAAAATACCATATACCAGCGCAGATCATATTCTTATCCCTAAAATTCTGGAACTATTCGAAAAACTATATCAAAAACGATTATTAATTCGATTAATAGGAATACGATTTACCCATTTGGTTGGTGGCAACTACCAGATTAATTTATTTGATGATAGTGAGAAGCAGCTTAACTTATATCAGGCATTAGATAACATTAGAATTCGATATGGAGACCGAAGTGTAATAAGAGCTGCTGCTATAGAGTCAACAACTATAGGCAGAATGCAAAACCCATTTAATGGGCAACCCCCTATTGTATTAGCCCATAGAAAACAATAGTTTTTATACCTATCGATATCATAATAATGGCATCCGGGCGGGTTATTCACTATATCTTTTTCTGTTAATTCGTTCGAATTAACAGAAAAAGGATGTCGTTGCTACCCCTGATGCAAAAGTCAAAACATGAAACTAAATGTACCTTAATTGTCACTCATACTATAGTCTACGTTTCGGAACTTTTTCTGAAATCGATCTCTTAGAGTTGGCCAAAGAAAATAATATAAATTGCCTGGCTCTAACAGATATTAACAACACCTCTGCCTGCCTAAATTTTGTTAGAAAAGCAAAAGAGTATGAAATCAAACCTATTGTAGGAATAGATTTTAGAAACAATCATCAACCTTTATACACAGGATTGGCAAAAAATAATGAAGGGTATAAAGAACTAAATGATTTCTTATCATACTATTCGTATAAAAAAACCGATTTTCCCAAAATAGCTCCTCCTGTAAAAAACTCCTATATCATATATCCTTTTGAATATATATTATCTATAAATAAAACCAATTTTACAGATAATGAACTTATAGGTATAGCTATAAAAGACATTCCTAAATTTCGTCTTTCTAATTTGCAAAAATTGGAAGATAAATGTATAGCACTACAACCAATTACCTTCAGAAATAAAAAAGATTTTAATGCCCATCGATTGTTAAGGGCTATCGATAATAATATACTACTAAGTCGTTTACCCGATAACCAACAGGCTTGTTTTTCAGAACAAATGATCCCGGATCAGGAAATAAAAAATAAATTTTCAGAATTTGATTTCATTATCAAAAACACCCTTGCAATCCACGAAGAATGCTGCATTAATTTTGACTTTTCAAAAAACAACTCTTCGTTAAACCCAAAAACATACACCAGCAGTATACAAGAAGATAATAAATTACTTAAAAAACTCTGCCAGGAAGGTCTTGTCTATCGATATCCAAATCCTCCAAAAAAAGTACTCGATCGTCTAAAAAAAGAACTATCACTAATTACAAAAATGGAATTTGTTTCCTATTTTTTGATTAACTGGAGAATCATCTCTTATGCACAAAGCAAAGGATATTATTATGTAGGTCGTGGTAGTGGAGCAAATAGTATTGTAGCATACTTACTTCGTATCACAGATGTCGATCCCATAGAACTAGATCTCTATTTCGAACGGTTTATCAACACACACCGTACCAGCCCTCCTGATTTTGATATTGATTTCTCATGGAAAGACAGACAAGATATCACTCGATTTATTTTCCAGGAATTTGACAATGTAGCATTACTAGGAACCTACATTACTTTTCATTATAAAGGAGCAATAAGAGAATTAGGTAAAGTATTCGGTCTTCCAAAATTTGAAATCGACAAGTTAAGTGAAGGAGATTACAATTATAACTCTCTTGATCAAATTCATAAGTTGGTAGTCATTTATAGTAATCTTATACGAGGTATCCCTAATTATCTTAGCGTACATGCTAGCGGAATATTGATTAGTGAACACCCTTTACATTATTATTCTGCCACAGATCTTCCACCTAAAGGGTTTCCCACTGTACAATATGATATGATTATCGCAGAAGACCTGGGCTTATACAAATTTGATATTTTAGGGCAACGTGGGTTAGCAAAAATTAAAGACGCAATTACAATTATAGCATACAATCAACCTGCATTAGCAAATTTTGATATTCATGATATAAAGAGGTTTAAGAAAGATGAAAAAATAAATACTTTAATACGAGATGCAAAATGCCTGGCTTGCTTTTATGTAGAATCTCCTGCGATGCGTATGCTTCTAAGTAAACTAAAAACAGATAATTATTTAGGATTAGTAGCAGCAAGTTCAATTATACGTCCCGGAGTAGCTAAAAGCGGAATGATGCGGGAGTATATTTTACGGGAACATGACGTAGAAAGAAGAAAAAACTCACACCCGATTATGCTTGATTTAATGAGTGAAACCTATGGCATTATGGTATACCAGGAAGATGTGATTAAAGTAGCGCATTTTTTTGCAAAACTAACCTTGGATGAAGCAGATGTATTACGCCGGGGTATGAGTGGTAAATTTAGATCACGAAAAGAATTTAAAGAAGTTAAAAATAAATTTATAGAGAACTGCAAAAATGAAGGCTATGCTAAATCCTTAATTTTTGAAATATGGGATCAGATAGCAAGTTTTGCCGGATATGCTTTTCCAAAAGGACATTCTGCCTCTTATGCCGTAGAGAGTTACCAAAGTTTATTTCTCAAAGCTTATTTTCCATTAGAATATCTAGTAGCTACATTAAATAATGGAGGCGGTTTCTACCGCCCTGAAATATATCTTCATGAAGCCAAGATATTAGGAGCTACCATACTAACTCCTTGTATCAATACTAGTAACTACGAACACACCTTAAAAGACAAAAGTATATTTTTAGGGTTAATGATACTAAGAAATCTAGAACATAAGGTTTCAGAAAACATTTTGAAGAATCGTTCTCAAAGTGGTCCATATACTTCTTTAGATAATTTTATTGATAGAGTACAAATAAGTATAGAGCAGATTAGTATCCTCATTAAGATTAATGCATTTAGGTTTACTAATAAAAACAAACATGAACTATTATGGCAGGCTCATTTTAAAATAAACAATATTCCATCGAATAATCACAATCAATTTCTTTTATTCAATCAAAAACGAGTAGCTCATACACTTCCAGAATTAAAAGTATCAAAACTAGAAGCTATGTTCGAACAAATTGAAGCTTTCGGATTTCCACTTTGTGGTTACTTCAAAATATTAGTTACCACACCCGAAAATAGTAATAATGCAAATCAGCTATATGATTATCTAA